>CBDHFZ010000002.1:0-120014 GCA_965262865.1 Dehalococcoidia bacterium | reverse complement strand
CCTGGGCAGACCGTTCCATTAGAAGCTGTGAACCAGCCTTTTCGACACCCCTCAGTTGACTGATACGGAAGATCAGTGTTCGGTAGGCAAGAAACCGAAGCTTCTCCATGAAGAACCCAAATCCCGGAGCAGGATGGCGGTCGTCAAGCACAGTCCTGACGCCGAAGCTGGGCACCTTAAGGTTGTCGGCCCGGCCGAGAGCATCATCGCGTTGATCATCGTAGTTGCAAGCAAAATGGCCGACGCTTGCCTCTTCGATCCTAACGCGGTCCGGCGGTATCTCCTCGATATCCCAAGGCCATCGCTGTGCCAGAGCTCGGCGACCAGAGCCGGGCGACGGTCCAGCGGTCTCCTCCGCCGTATGTCGAATATCAGGAAACAGCCGATAGACGTATAGACCTCCACCAGACACGCCTCCATCGTGGCATGCGATTTCTTCCAATGACTTGGCCCTTTGGATTGAATGACTCCTCCGTTCAGCGGAGTTCCCGCAATCCACCGGGTAGGCTAACAAATCATCACTGTGCCCCACGGGATAGAGGCACAGGGGATCCAGCTCGTCGGAAAACATGTCCTGCAACCGGTGGATGTCTTTCAGAGCCTGTTGGATCTCACCCACGGGTATGAGACCGACGCCCGACTCTTGGACGATGCCGTTCCACATCTCGGCATCGCTGACCTTGCGACTCACCAAGGCACAACCTCCTTCAACCTTCCTTGGATATGTTCGACATCACCACGCCATCCATTGTCCAAGGTCATCCGAGAACAGAGCAAGCACCTACCCCCTGGACGACCTGATAGCAACTCTGCAATGAGAAACCACACCAACCAGTGAATCCTCAAGCCCGTCAACGGACGAGCCAGGCTACCGCCGACCGACCCTGGCACCACCTACCATACAAGCCGATCAAACAAGCCGACCAAAATCCGAAATCCTGAACGGCGGTGTTTGTAGACCCACCTTATACAGCTGCAGGCAAACAGGCCGGACGGCGACTCTATACACACAACGCCATTGACCACCCTCGCCTTTTCACCATACTCGCACAGATTGCCCAGCAGGGAGGCGAGTTCCTGGCTACCTATGATGCGTCTCCGGAAATCCTAGCTATGGTCGATCAGCACGGTTTCCATGCTGTCCGCGTCATTATGAAGAACACCCATCACAACCATCTACCCGAACTGGTCATCACCAACCGCAGGGTGTTCGTGGAATGAGCCGGTACGGCATTTGTGAATGGTATGGCTCTTCCTTGCTGGGACTTACGCCAGCCCAGCGCCAGGAACGAGCCGCGGCTGCCTTAGGGGATGCCCCTCAACTGCCTTGCCCATTTCAGGCCAACCATCCGCCCTGCAGGAAGGCTGGTGGTGTCTGCTCCCTCCAGAGCTATAGCGAAGGACCTCTAGGTAGGATTGGACCGGCGGATTCTCCGCCGGTGACCGTCTGCCCCGCACGTTTCGAGCAGGATCACCTGGTTATCAGATGGCTGGCCGATGTCGTAGGCTTTCCGGCGGATGAGACATTGGTCGCTAGGGAGATCCCTTTCATGCACAGCGTGGCCACCGACAGGCCGGCCGGCAAGATTGATTTGGTCATTGGTAGACATCCGCAGGGTGGCGAGCTGCGTTGGTATGGCCTAGAGATCCAAGCCGTCTATTTCTCCGGAGCCGGAATGTCCTCCCAGTTCGAGGCTCTACAGGGAGACGGATCTGAATTACCTCCTTACCCCGATAGGATTCGGCGTCCTGACTGGAGGTCCTCCAGCGCCAAACGTCTCATGCCTCAGCTGCAGGTCAAAGTCCCAACAGTGCGGCGCTGGCAGGCCAAGATGGCGGTGGCGGTCGACCAACAGTTCTTCGAGGCCATAGGCGGGCCCAGTGTTAACTACACACAAGACCTGAACGATGGCGATATCATCTGGCTTATCCCAGAGTTAGCACTGGATGGCGCTACGGGACATTTCCAGCTACAGCGTGGTCATTGGAATAATCCTTTCTGCTGGGTCAAGCCGCCCGGGTGATTGGAACACCCGGGCCGCCCAGCCGGTAGGTGTCTGAACACACCATCTCGGCCTTGCCATCAGCCCTTGCCCAACAGGGGCCGGTAGCGTCGCCGCATGGTGTATCAGCCGCCCGCCGGACTTCTTTTTGGCCCGCCTTGGAAGTTCGACGATGGCAACGACTCAGGACCACACGCCCCCGCGGGTAATCCACCACGCGCCAGGAGACCGGCCGCTCTGCGGCAACGAGTCCTCGACGGCGGTCTACAGCGACGACCCGAGCCGGGTGGACGGCTGCGAAGACTGCCTGGAGCTGGTCGCCGAGGACCCCCTGAAGAACCACGACTGGTACCGCAGCGGCTGCGTGAACTGCTTGCAGGAGATCTCCGCCCAGGGCGGAGCTGCTTGGCGGCGGGTGGTCCGGGAACCCTGCCCTTACTGCGGCCGCGCCGTCTGGTGAGCATGACAACCCCAACGGCCGACTGGCCGGAGATCCTGAAAGCGGTGGCCCTCGAGGTCCTGGGGCAACCCGCAGAGCCCGGGGTATGATATGCAGGAACCGGAAGGGAAACACAGGGGAGACCGTCAGTCCATCTGGAGCATCCCAAAGAGCGAGCAGGCAACCTCTTCAGCGTCTTCCTCCTTAGCGGATCTTTTTCGCAGGACTGGTGGTGCTGAAAACGGAGCAAAGCGCAACGGTCATCATCGCCCACACGGGCGTCACCGGCGCGGCCGCCGCCGTATTGTCGCTGGCGACCGCAGAGGGAGGGAGACTGGCCATGGTGGCAGCAAGATACATCGAGGAAAGGTACCTGAACCCCCTCAGGGCAAAGCGGATAAAGCGCGAGGAAGAGGCCATGAGAAAGATCCGCGAAGAGGGCCACAAACAAGGCTCGGCCGAGGCTCACGCCAGATGGGAAGCGTGGAACGAACGGCGGCTGGCCGCTGAGGCGAAGGGAGAGCCCTTCGACGAACCCACGCCCGCCACACTTCGGAATAGAGACCGGTGGCAGGCGGCGCCTGGCCAGGACGACGCGCCACCCTGCTGCGGGGCTGAGGCGACCTCCAAGACAGGCCCACTGTGGGTGTGGGGCTCGCCGGACGCCATCCATTGTGAACCCAACTGACCAGTGACCCCGGCACGGCGACCATGACCTACCGATCATGGGGAGAATAAACACATGAGCGGGCAGATACTGACAATAGCAGGAGCCATGTTCATGATCCCGATGTTGATCATGCTTGCATTCGCATTGGTGACCGACGTCCCCGGACCGTTGTTATTCTTCGGGGGATGGAGCATGGCATTCAGCCTGATCGTGGGAGCAATAGGGGTGTTCATAGGCATGAACGGGGGATGAGAAGCCAAAGGCACGAATAACTCGAAGGTCAGCGGGCGATATTTTCAATTGAGTGCTCTCCGGTCAGTGCTCTCCGGGCGTCCTGCCTGTGGAGCCACCCCGTGAAGTTCTCAGGCGGCAACGGGTCGGTCATCCAAGACGTGTCGGGGCGCGGCTCGTCCATCGCTTCCCTGACCAGCATCCATCTGGTCTCTACCGGGAACACCCTCAGGTTTCCCCTGTTGCTGGTCCACCTGAGGTGCCCCTGTTCAACGCAGGCCTCCGCCAGCGCCAGGGTGCTCCGCACATCCTGCCCGCAGTATTCGATCACAGGAACTCGGTCTCCGTTCCTCCACATCTCGTTGGCGATGGCTCCGTCCATACCCTCCGCCTTCCCCGGCGTCCCCATCCCCTTTGCTGCCTTGGCCAGTCCCAGCGGGTGTCCCAACTTCGCATAGATGTGAAACATCATGTCCGCGTGGTTGAGGGCCATGTGCCGGCATTCATCCTGCAATCCTGACTCCTCCGCGAGGATGTCGAAGTCGAATCCGAGTCCGTTCCAGGTAAGGAGGGTGTAGGGCTCCAATTGAGGCGCCCGGGGGTCGGGCGCTGTCAGTTGGGCCAGTGTTCGCACCAGCCCCCGCAGAGATGCCCGGCTCATTCTCTCCTCGACCCCACCCTGATCGTTCCTTTCGCACCAGAAGAGGGGCGCTCTGAGGTCAGACGCGTAGGCCGCGGCGCAGCCGATTCCCAGAGGGCGGACTTCCCTCCAGTTCCGGTCCTCGGGGAAGGGGTCTACCGTTTCCAGGTCAAAAGCCATGTATCTGGGCATCGTCGCACCTCCGCCTCCCCTCCGCACAGTGGACCGGCGTCTCACCATTATCCCGCAGAGCGTCCAGGGTTGCAACAAACGTTCGGAACGCCTGTGCTGTTACTTAAGACTGCCAGTCCAACTCTTCAGCCCCCCGTCACTATCGGCCGCCAGCGGCGATGGGAGCTGCTACACCGCAGCCCCGTAACCGGAGGCACCCCGGGAACACGCACCCCGGGAACACGCCCCCCAGCCTCCCAGTGATAACATCAAGACAGCCGGGACCCAAGCCGAATCCTAGGACAAAAGTCATGCCCGGACAGATACCCCAAACAAAGAGCCCAGACCCACTGGGCCTGGCGGTCGCCAGAGAAGTCCAGAAAGCCGTCGCCCCAGCCACCGTCATCCTGTACGGCTCCCGCGCCGCCGAAGACCACCGGTCGGACTCGGACGTCGACCTCATGTTAATCGCCCCGGACCGGAGCGCTGCAGGCTCCGCAGCCGCCGACGCCAACCGCTGGCTGAGAACCGCCGGGCCAGACCTCGACGTCAACATCACGACATTGACCCAAGAGGAGTTCGACACGAGAAGACGCTTGGGCCAGAACCTGGCGGGCCAAGCAAGCAGGCACGGAGTGGACCCGATGGGAGAAAGGCTGGAGTACAACCCCTAATACGACCCCCACGAGGAGGAAATCTGGGAGGAGACGGAGACCCGGACGTGGCTGGAAAGGGGACTGGAACACCTTCAGGACTACAACGAACGGGAAGACGCGGATCACTGGAACATGAGGTCAGCCGGCTACGAGGCCCAGCAGGCCACGGAAAAGGCCATGAAGGGATTGCTCGCCGCCCACGACGACCACAGCCGATTCCGCCATGACCTCTCCACCATGTGGGACTACACCCTGACGACCCTCTGGAGAAGCGACCAAGACGGGCAGAGAGGACAACAAGCGGTCAGAGAGCTGCTGGAGCACGTCACGTTCCCCAACAGCGACAAGCCAGGGGAGACGCTCAACTGGCTCACCGCCTACGCCGAAGGCTACCGGTACGAAATCGTCCCCAAGAAACGCAACCAGGAAGAGCGAAAGGACCTGCAGCACTTCGTCAACAGGGCCGTGGCCGCCCTCCGGGAGGAAGCCCTGTGCCAAAGAGGGGCCACCCAAGAGGACCTCTTCCCTCAAGGGAAACCCTGGGAAAGATAGCGTCGTAACTCAAGACCGGCGTACCCTCCCATGGGGGTAAAAGGAGCCATCTCCGAACGCTCGGGGATGAGCCAGGGCCTGTATCCAGGGACCGGTTGAAATCCGTGCCAAGTCCCGAACGCCCGGGGATAGACCCGCTCCTCAGGGCGCCCGGGAGCGCTAGCCCCGGGTTCCCCCGCTTGAGCGGGTGGTAGGCATAACTTTCGTCCTTACCGTCCCGCTACCCAGCAGGTTCGGGGAGAAACATGACCCGCGCAACAGACCTGAATCAACCCCGATCCTGCTTAAACCCGGGTACAGAAAGCAACTCAGGAAGACCAGAAAAGCCAATCCCTCACCTGCCCCGAAGGCCAAGCAGTCTACGAAGACCACTCCGGTGAACAACGACAATTAACTTTGCCGGCAAAGTTAATTGTCGTTAAACAAGTGCTTATGTGACTCACTATGATAGGATGCGTTGACGCCATCCAACCATGCCTGCAGAAGCTGCACAGGAGGACAGCGATGGCCGGCAGAACCCCCAACCGCAGCCTCGACCGCCCGGCAACGACTCCCGCGTGGGCCGCTCCCGCCCTCCTACTCGTCCTCCTGTTCGTGATGGCCGCCCTCGCCGCGTGCGGTGGCGGCGAAGACCTCACCACCAGACCGGAGCGGGCCACCACCCAGCCGCAGGCAACAGAGCCCAGCGTTACCACCACCCAGCCGCAGGCCACGCAGGTGGCCCAATCCCAACCCACCCGCCAGGGAGCCCTCAACCGCGTCGGCGCTCAGCCCACCACCGAGCCGGAGGCCACCACGGATGCCAGCGACGCCACCCCCAAGCTTGCAGGCTACGAAGATGCCGGCACTGAGATAGCCGAGTTCGCCTCCGTCAGTGCCGGGCACCGACACACCTGCCGGGTGAAGCAGGACGGCTCCGTCGCCTGCTGCGGCAGTAATGCTCGCGGGCTGACGGCGGCGGATTTTGAGTTGGCGGATTTTGAGTGTTTGTGAGCCCGGTGGGGATTTCGCCAGGTAATGGATGCTGATTGCCCTGTACTCGGTGCGCAGTGAATGGGCATTCTGCGAGCAATTGGTGGATGAAGACGGTGGGCGGGTTCCGGCGGACCCGGTATCGGGGGCTGGACCGGACTGGACTGGCGGGGCACTTGGTGGCCACGGCCTACAACCTGGTTCGGATGGCCAAGCTGCTGGGTCAGGCAACGGCAACTCCGGAAGCCCGGATGGCATGACCTGACAATGGGCCAGCTATGCCCGGTGCCCAAAAAGGGCCGGTCCGCAAAACCGAAGCGGCTGAAAGTCCCGTGTGAACGGCACAATTTCCTCCAACAGGACCCAGGCTCCAACGACTTGGACCGCCGATTCCGGACGTGAACTCATTTGTTCAGCAGCCTGCTAGGTATTCTACGGGTACTGGGTGCCCTTCGACCCCGATGCGGTGCCCGACTACGGGGATGAGCGGGAAACGGACCTGGTCGAGTACGACCCCTTGACCATGCCCATATTCCTCCCCGAGGCCGTCGACGCCCCCCGGGTCAGGGCAGGATACCCGTTGGGAATAGTGGGGGAAGAGTATTACCGGTGCAGTGGGGAGAGTGAAGCCGAGGAGGCCGGCTACTACTTCGTCGACCACCCGACCGGGGCCTACTGCGAGAGGATCCGGTGACCCCTCGTGGTACACCTTCCCGCCGCCCTCGACAGCTCCCGCCAGCACTAGACTTTACTGGCCTGAGTGCTTCTCTGAGTTAGCCCAAGGGCCAACTGTTTCCAATTCAAGGTAGGCTCTCTCAAGCTCTGCAATCAATTCTTCCGTGGTCCAGTCAATGGTACGGTCTTGGGCCAAAACTATTTCCCAGGCAATAAACGCCCGATGAGCATCCAATTCCCAGGCAATAAACGCTCGTTGAACATCCAATTGCAGTTCTTTGTCGGCCTCCAGCACGGTTTCCAGGTGCATCCGCTCAGTTTCCAGAAGGGTGTCTACCGTCACGCCTTGCTCGGAAGCACAGGAGAGCAGCATGACACCTACCATGAGGGCAGCCACGAGAGGGATTTTCACGGAACCTCCAGGTTGCTTGAGACAAAGGGCCGGGGATCGTATTCCGTCCCAACTATGCGCATAGTTTAACTCGCAAGACAGGGCCAAATGCCAAGGGGAGCACCAAGTGTCAAGATCAATTTTGTCGTCCCCAAAGCCCAGCAGCAGAAGCGGCGCATGGAGAAGCGGTCCTATGCAAACTGCGGGCGTCAACCGGTGAGGATGATCCCCTAGTGTGGTGTATCTGTAGTTCATCCGTAAATGAAAGGGAGATCGGCGCTGATCCGTTACTCTGGTTCGATCAAGAATCGGGTTCCCTTCCCTTCAGAAAGCCTTCGGATAATGCGGCGAACTACGGATACAGGACACTAGTATTACAACGACGGATTAACTGGCGAGGTGATTCCTGCGAGGAAATTGAATCTGGAACAGCGCCGCTGCGGTCTTCCCGAGATCGCTGATTCGTAGCTGCACAAGAAGCATCAGTCATCTTCTTCGGCGATGTGTCGTTGTAATACTAGAAACTCGGACGGAAACCCCTTGTTGGGGAAAAGATTTGGTCAGTAAGGCCGCCGCGAGCAAAGTGAGGGTCGTAATTTGCCCGAGCCAGGCGGCGGGGTTGGCGATGCCAGCAACCAGGGCTCTGCCGGCGCTGGGAGGGCCGGAGCCGGTTTCTCCCGTCATGTCGACTTTGGCGACCACCAGGGTCAGGTTGGCGTCTGAATTGTTCTATCTGCGACCTCCGTCAGTCAGTCCAACTAGCCATGATTCATCTCCGTAGCCATGCTTGTATCTTCAATCAAGATGCAGAACAGCTAACCTAGCTTTGTACGGTTCGGCAGCGAAGCACTCGCAAGAAGCGGGAGCCAATCAGGAAACCTGCAATGGCACGCGACTCTGTAGAAGGCAACGGTCCAAGCCAAGCGCATCGCCCGGCGCCTCTGCCGTCCGTCTTGAATTCGGCTAGGGACCCCAGCCGTAGAGCCGGGTGATGGCTTCCACTATGGGACCTTCGATTTCCTCGAAGAGTCGCTCGGACGCGTACTTCGGCTGCTGCCTAGAGATTTCCGCTACTGCCTGCGCCATGACTACGACACCGATGTCGTTTCGGCTCAGATTCCAACCGCTCGCCCGCAGCCTTACTATCTGAGCCTCCGCGCGTTCTAGGGCCGGAGCGAGCGTCAAGCTTCTTATGAAATCTGCCTTTACCGATCCAGCCTGGCTCTTTCGACAGACCATGATGATGTCGAAATTGATAGGGGCTTTCGCTTGGTGCTTCGGCGTTGCCACGGACATCTCTGCCTTCACCGGATGACATGCTTCTATACGGAACCCAGCGGCCTCAACTGCGGTCAGGATGCTTTGCCATCCTTCCCACCTGGAATGGTGGTAAGTGAACACCAGGAGGCCGTTATCTTTGAGAACCCGGTGAGTCTCCTGCAGTACGAGCGTTAACCGTTCGGTGAACGCCTTTGCATCCGAGTTTTGGACCTCTGACTTCGAACGCGTGGTGTTCGCCCGATGGCTGGGAGAATCATCGAGAATCAATCTCTGCCAGGAGAAAAAGAAGTCAGCCAATTGCGAGTAGTGTACGTTGTCGAAGAACGGTGGGTCTGTTACAACTACGTCCACGCACGCATCCGGTAAGTCCGTCACTGCCGAGTCCCCACAGGAAACATAGAGCTTGGGGTTCCCGCAGAACCCCTGATAGGAATCACTGTTGGTGATTCCTATCAGGGGTTCATTGATACTGTCTACCTTGACGGACCGCATGCCCGATTCCTCGTTGGACAACGCTAATTCAAAAGGCTGTCGAGCATATTGGGCTGCCCGCAGCAGCCGACTGCGGAACAGCGTGGAGAACGCGCCCGAACTCTTGGGCGTCCCCCAGATGTTTGCCTCTAACGGGGTGCGCTCAGGCTTCAGGATGTGATGGTAGAACATATGCCTGACGGCGCCGGTCCCCTCGCCCTTGTAGGAAGCAAACATATTGTTGAACTCCAACACTCCGGAAAAAAGGCAGGTGAAGGCGTCTCGCAGGGGACCGCCGTCAATCTCCTTGATGCGGTGCGCCAGCGTGGAGACGCACAGGAGTTGGCGAGCATTGAACATGTGGTTCCATGCCTGGAAGCCGTAGTTTAGGACTTGGTTCGTGTTGTAGCCTGGTTCTATGGTCTCTTTAGGAATCGCATAGGGAGACTCCTCCAGGTCCGTGACCGCTTTCCGGTACAGGGCTTGGTCATAGTCGGTGATCGGATGGTATTCCTTCTTCCCATCGGGAGTCAGGACGAGTTTGGCGTACATCCGGTATGAGGGATGGGAGCCGGTTTCTCGTATGGCATGGCCAATGGTGAATTCGCATTGGCAATCCGGGCACGTAGCCGCCTTGCCCCTTACGGGACCGGCAGTTGCGTCGAAGCGGTGGCCACACTCGGAACACTCCATCTGATGGACCCGGAAGTCCTCAGGCGAAAGGAAACCGCAATTCGGGCATACGACGTGCACAGTGGGATTACGGCGAGAGTACGCGTGTCTGGCGAAGACGTAATTGGAGAAGAGGTCAACCGTGTAGCGACAGTCAGGGCAGGACGCTTGCATCACCCAGAAGTAGTACAGGACCCGGCACAACGTACCGTCCGGCAAGAGGGTCGTGTAGTAGTCGGCAATCGTGTCGGCGACATCCGCCTCGATTTCCCGATAAGTCCTTTCAAGAGCCTCTGCGTCTCTCAACGTGAGAGCGGTGCGGACCTGGAGGTACGATACTGGATTGATGTCCCGACCAATGGCCCGGCCTCCGAGTTTCAAGGTTTCCCCCAAGGTCGTGCCACTTCCCATGAACGGGTCGAACACGACGGCATCCGGGAATCGGACGGGCGAGTAAAAAAGGTCGAGTAAATCAGTGCCCTTGGGCGTCAAGGCACCCAAGAGAATTCCCCTGAAGACGGAACCCAGACGCTGTGCCCACCACTTGTGAACGTGGTAGATCGGGCGGTAGATCTCCTTCCGCCAGCTCTCGCGTTCGGCGATGCGGCTGAGTTGTTCAAAAGGAAAATCGTCGCTTTCGATGGCGCGCGTCATCACCAGACCCATTTGGTCCGGGTCCTTGGCCTTTGGCAGTTGCTCCAAGCGTAGTTGCATCAAGCGTCCCGTTATTGAGAATCGGGCTCGTCGTCGCTGAATGTCAGCTGTGGCGTCGCCGCCTTCATTGTTACTGTTGGACCGTTTGTTCCGGCAACCCGGTAGGCGAAGAAGCGGTGCTCCCGGCCAGCGGAGGGGTTGTCGATAAATCGAGGAGAAAGGGTGTTCTCCCTCAGGTCCGCGTCATATCCGACTAGAAGCTGGCTTGTCTCCACTCGCACTAACTCTCCACATGATTCCAACCGCGTGTCTACTGCGGCATTGCTGGGCAAGATAAGGGTGCGTTGCCCAGCCGTACCATCCGTCAACGCGAAGGGTGTTGGAGCTACGTACATTTTCCGGTCTCTTATCATGACGTCGCCATAGCTTCCGAAGCCAGTGATGTGTTTGTTCTCATGGACATACTCGTGATTGGCATTTAGAAAATCGCCGTGGAACAGTACGAGGTCGATAACAGGGTAGTCGTCACCGTCGGGGTCCTTGGGGTATCGACCAAACACGTAGAACACGCTTCTACCATTGTGGAAGCCCGAGGGCATCTGGCTGTTGGCATCATAGGTGGCTTCGCGCCCAGGATATGCCAAGCCCTTCACCTCGTAGCCCTCAGGACTATGCACCAGCCGAAAATCTGGGTAGGAGTTGCGGGCAGGCGTGTCATACGCCGCCTCGAGTTCATTCAACCGGGACTGAAACCAATCCTGAAAGTGGAACTCCTTGTCCGCTCTGTTGGTTCGATGGATAAGCTGGCCCCTGCGGACCGCTTGGTCGCACTGGATGAATATATCGGCAGCGGCGCTGGGCATCTTCGCAACTCGCTTCTTGTTTACTTTTGGTCGCTCGCCTATAAGGGGGTCGGGCTAACCCTGCCGGTTTGAGGATCGTAAGAATTTGCGAACGGGGGACGAACCACTGAGTGCCCCCGCGAATCGCCTTTAGCCGTTTCGAGCGGATGTTGCGGCGAACGGTCTACTCGCCCACCCTAGATTAGGAAGCAGCTTATGGGACAGAAAGTTCCTCAGTCATACTCACGGGCCGTATCCCATATTCTGGTGTTGACGTCGTAATTTACCAGGGCCGGCTCGGAGATACCGCAGCCGTCATTCAGAATCGAAACCCAAGAGTCCGCCCCCGCCCACTGGAAGTTCAGTCGGATGTTACGGGCATCGGCGGTGGACCCTCTCCCAGTGGAGACCGCCGAGCCCCCGGTGTCCCAGGGAGCTGGCTACGTTCGAACGGTGCGTCCGAGCAGAGTCCCGACCCGCCTCAAGGCCCGGCGAAACCCCCGGTCCAGGCAGACAGAGGCGCCCGCCCGGACGGGCGGGCGCCTTCGGGCCGGTCCACAGGGGCCTCGAGCACGGGCGAGACCGCCTCCGGCGTCCGGGGCAATGCCCTGCCTCCGACGAGCCTGAACTCGAAGACCGAGTTGAGGCCCTGACTGGGCCCGCGCCTCGCCACCAGTTCCACCCCGGCCTCCCCCTGCAATTTGCGGGTCCCCAGGACCTGGCATATGTTGATGAGGGCCTTCCGGTAGTCCAGCTCCAGGGCGTCGCGTACGCCTCCGGCACGCACCGTTACCCCGGTATCGCCCGCGCCACGGGCGTCGTCGACCAATCCGACGGCGTAGGCGCGAATTCTTGCCGCGTCTCCCCTGGGCATGTCCACTCGACTCCTCGTACCGGCGGTAAGGGCATTGGTCTCGCGGCGGACCGTGACCGACAACATCAAAGCACCCTGGGCCGCATCATGCAAGCTGTCATAGGAGGCTGCCGCTCCTGCCCGTTTCCCCGTCCCCGGTCCGGCAATAGGCGGCCGCCGCAGAAGCCCGCAGAGACCCGTGTCTCCACGCCGGGCGGGCCCGCCACCGCGACCACCTGGGTTCAGCCGGCAAGGGCGTCGGACTCGCCGGAGGCCAAGTCGCGCCGAAGCCCGTCCCCACGGCCCGGGCGCCAGCAGCGGGCGCTTCCAGTCACCCAACAACGTCCAACCTAGCCTCGCGACAACAAGGAGGTTTCCATGCCACGAGACGGACTGAAAGGACCGGAACTCCCCTGCGGGCGGCGCCAGCCGGAGAAAGAGGAGCCAGGGTTCCTCTGGCCCCCGACGTCGGGTGAGTTGGCCCTCTGCATTCGGCTATTCATCCTTTTCTTCGCCTTCAGCTGGGGAGGCCTGGTCTTCTGGGACGAGGTCTTCATCAACACCTCGGACACCGCGGCGGACACGGTCCACGCCGTCCTCACCGGCGCGGGCCGGATGGCGGTCTCCTCTGCGGTGCTGGCGGTGACGGCAGTCTATATCGGGAAAGCCATCGTCATCACGGCGAAATTCTTCGCCAGGCGCCGGTCCCGGCCCTGAGGCAACGCCCCCAGAGGCACGGGTAAGCTCTCGAATCCCTGGAAATCCACGTGGCCTGCCACGGCGGCGGGAACAACCGCCCGGACGATCAACTCGACGGGCCCGGCTTCCCCGAGATTGAAGATCACGGCATGGGTTCACTGGTCCGAGTGGGAAGAGGCGGCGGGCCCTGGCCGGAGCACCCCGGCGGCGCTGGGGGCAACTCCCAGGCACCTCGGCTGGTGGCGGGAGATGCTCGATCCCAGGGCCGGCTGTGGAAATCATGCTCTTTCCCCTCTCTACCCGTGCCGGTCCCTCACTGTCCTCATCCGGAAACGACTCCACACCTGCAAAGCAGCTCCTCCGATTCATGGGCGGGCGACCGCATTCCGGCACCGCCCGCTCATCCCGGAGCCGGCGGCAACGCCAAACAACGAGGTGACAAGATGTCAACCGAACAAACCCAGTCCTCATCTACCGACGCCTCCCCCACACCGGGACCTGCCGGAGGCCGCGCCAGCCCGGGTCTCCTGTTCTGCCTCCTCCCCCTCAGCAGTGCCGCCCTGGGCGGACTGACGGTGGGCGGATTCTTCTTCATCATTGCCTCCGCCGCCTTCCTATCGGACCGCGCCGGGTACGGCGCCGCCCTCTCCGTCTACGGCACGGTCATCACCCTGCTGCCCGTCTCCATCGTCTGGGCGGTCCTCCGCTGGACCCGCGCGAGACTTGGTCCGGATTCCGCTGACATGACATGGACCGGGATTCCGACGTCATGGGACAGGCACTGGGTTGGCGTGACCTGGTGGACGGCAGCCATCGCCACCGGATGGATCGTCATAGCGGTCTTGGCGGCAGGCCTTCCGGACCTCATGTCGCTGGGTAGCAGAGGCGGCTTTCCCACCTTCTTCGAACTGCTGCCCGCCGGGCTCGCCGCCCTGGGCGCAACCCTGTATGTGGCCATTGCCTCAACTGCCGTCCTGGTCATCATCGTCCCGGTAAGCGCCGGTCCCGGCCGACAGGAACCGAGACGCGGCCTCGCCAAGGCGGTCTATACGCTGTTCATGGTGGAGGTGACGCTGTTCATCGCGGCCGGAGTCGCCAAGATGGGCGGCAACCTGCTCCCCGCGTATGGAATTAGCTGACAGGGCGCCGCGACTCGGCCGGGCCGCTGGACTCCGAAACCTCCCCGGCAGTTCCGCTGATGTTCTGCACGACGGTATCAGCCTCAACAGCCGCCCTGGGCATCCCGCGTCCCGGCGAGCAGTTCGCGGGCCGTGCTTCACCAACACCACAGTGCCGGATGCACCACACACGCCACCCCACCGGACGCGGTGAACCTTTCCCACTGGTCAAGTATGGGATGAGATCGGTCAACCACCTCGGAAGCTCGGCATGGTGTATGTCCATCCGGTGGACTTGCCCATCGAGCCGGATGGCGGGATTCTCCGGCGTCCAGCCTTCGACGGCAATATTCAGCGCGAGTTGTTCCTGCTCGTTGGGAGAGCGATGTCTCACCTGTCTTCCGTCAATGTCGATCTAGAAGCTCCCAGGGAAGGCGTAACCGGCGACTTCTAGAAACACGGGCCTCCATCCGGCCCAGGCAGGGGACGCAGAGCAGAATCCGCTTCACCGGATGGACTGAAGCGGCAGAAATGCATCGAGTTTTCCCAAGCCGGGCGTCGAGTGATAGCGCCAGCGGCCCGGCCGGACCGGGGCACCGTCCGCCCTTCTATCTCCCAGGCCGTCAGCATCCAATGCCTGACGGCCTTTTCCATTCCTGTGATTCCCGATCCACCCCAGCCACCTCGCGCAGTCGCCGGCCACCGGGCTCCGGCGGCTGAAACGATTTCCTTATTCCGCAGCCGCCACGATGCCTGGGTCCGTTCAGGAAGACACGCAGTGTGCGTACCCGCCCCCAGGCCGGGAAAGCAGGCGTGGGCTCGTAAACGCGCGCCAGATCACGCGGGCCGGCGTCCCACGCAGCCAGTGGAAGGGCGGAGAGAGTGCGTTTGGGGCTGGCGCAGGCCTATCCGTGCCCACCGACCAGCTTCGGCGGTGGCGGGAGGCAGGCGCACCGATCGCGCAACCCTGACGCCCATGAAATGAGTCCCCCGGGAAGGCGGCCGCCTTCCCGGGGACGCGCACCATGCGACGCCCGACGGGCGGTAATGAGGAAATCCCTCATCCCGCCCGATTTTCTTTGCCTCAAGCACCGCTGTCGCCGCCGGCAGCCCATGCCGTTTCCAGGCGTGGCCCACCACGTCAGAAATCCGTAGGAGATGAAACACGCCGATATGGTCAACACGCAATTTGCGCCAGGACCCTGCCGACCCCAAGCAAAGGTCTCGCCGCTGGACCAGCGATGCCCGAAGTCCGCCCAGCCGGGTGGCCCAGAGACGTGCATGGCGCTGGCCTGGGATACCCCCATTCCCACTCTGAAGGGATGGGTGCTCCTCCAGGACATTGAGCCCGGCCAGATGGTTTTCGATGAGCGGGGCGAGCCATGCTCGGTCATTGCGGTGTGCCGGCGGGGCCCTGAGCCGGTATCCCGCGTCGAGTTCGACGACAAGGCCGTGCTTATCGCAGGCGAACATCATCATTGGGTCAGCATCCTTCATCAGCAGCGGCATCGGGTGAGGAACGGCAGAAATTCTGTCGCGGGGTGGGCCACGGACCTCATGCCCGCCACCACCGCAGACATCCGCAGGTCCCTGGTGATCCGGGAAAGTACAGCGGACCGGGCAATGCACTCCATCCCGCTGGCGCGGCCGCTGCGATGTCCTGAAGCAGAACTGGCAATAGACCCGTACCTGCTGGGATTGTGGCTCGGAGACGGCAGCTGCGGTGCTGCAAGCATCACCTCCCACAGGGACGACGAACCCCACTACCGGAGGAGGGCAAAGGCCGCGGCGGAGAACTGGCGCATTCGCGCCTCTAAGGGCGATACGTTGGACTGCACCCTCACGTGCGGCCCACACCCATTATTCCGGACCAGGCTGAGGGAGATGGGGGTATTGCGCGACAAGCATATCCCGACCCCGTATTTGCGGGCCGGCAACGACCAGAGGCTGCAACTGCTTCAGGGCCTCATGGACTCGGACGGGCATATTGCTCCTGCAGCAGGGACGGCGGAATTCACGTCGACATCGGAGGTATTGGCACAGGGAACCTTCGAGCTCGTTCTCTCCCTTGGGCAAAAGAGCACCCTGCTCAAAGGAGACGCGATCCTCAATGGGATAAGAATCTCTGACAAGTGGCGGGTCTGCTATTCACCCACCATCGTCGCGGTCTCCCTGCCCCGTAAGGTCGCAGAATTGCATCCCCACATGGAGCGACGTCGCCGGGCTGGCGTTGCCCGGACCGGCCAGAGGTACATCAGGTCGATTGAACATGTCGGGGAGGAACTCACCGTTTGCGTGGCTGCCGACTCGTTCAACCGCATGATGCTGGCAGGCCAGCACATGATTCCGGTGAGAACGGCTGGGAACCCCGGGAGCGGCCGGTGACGCCGCCAGTGCAGCCGGCCTCCGCGAGGGGTTCAGTGGACACAGCGGCCGGACCGGCATGGCCCGGCGGATGGTGGCCGCAGGAGCGCCCACCGCGGCGGTCCAGAACCAGGGACGTTGGAAGCACGGCGACATGGTCGCCCGCTACACCCGGGGCGAGGTCGCAGGGGAAGCCCTGAAATGGCTCACCTGATGAAAAGGCAATGCCCACGCGGCCTACGGACGCACTGAAATGCCCCGGCAGGCCACCCGACCCCGCCGGATTCGGCGGGAGCCTACACCCATTGCCACCGGATCGACAGCAGACACTTCATGCCGCGCTTTATCGGCAAGCGCCCAGCCCAAGAGCTGCGCCAGGACGTGACCAGAGTAGCGCCGGTCGCCGGACTCGAAAAGCGGCTTGATCCACCCCTCTCGCACCCGCTCGTTCAGAACGTAAGGCGTGATCCCCAGGATCGCCGCGCATGGCGGCAATCAACAATCTGGTCCTGGGACTTCTGTTGCGGCGCGGAGTCAGCAACGTCCCCCAGCAGCGCCGCTGCTATGCCGCCCGATGGCGAGAGGCCCTGAAACTCATCACATCAGCCTGATCAGACTTTGCACAAGCCCTGGGTGCTGCCAGAAGGGCCTTGCCCCTGCCAGGCTGCCGGGTATCCACAATAAATATACCTTTGGAGAAAACGGGGGCCGAATCGGCCCCCGTGGCATGTCCGGAGCCACTGCCGCCAACACGCTAACCAAGCACAGGAAATGGAGGTTCCCATGGGAGATCCAATTTTTCTACCACCGCCCGATGATTCGGTGCCCGTTCTGAATATTGGCCGTGCCTACCCGGCCCAGGACGCGGCGAATATTCTTGGCATCACCCAATATGTGCTCAATGAGCGGGTGAAGGAGGGTTCCATCAAGCCGGTGTTCTCCAACGGAGATCGCCGGTACTCCGGCTATGTGCTGGCCCGGCTCCTTGGCTGGCCTCTCACCGATGACCCTGCTGATTACCTGCCCCACTTGGGCTGCCTGCGCGCGGAATGAGCCACCGGAGAGCCCGGCGTGAGAGCCCGGCGTGCCCGTCTTCGCGTACAGGGTCAGAGCTTCTGCGGGTAATGAGCCCCGGCCGGTTTGGTGTTGTCCTGGCCGGGGTTATTGTTTTGCAGCTTGGCCCGCACTGGGGGCTGTCGGCGGTCTCCGGTCGGAGGCCCCACACACCCACTCGTTCGGTGGATTCGGGCTTGGGCAAATCGACTTAGCACCAGCTCTGTGTCAACACGGTTGTCAACCGCGCCTGCCAAACCCATGCCCTGGAGGGCAACATCATGCCCCTGGCGGGGCCTGTTTCACCTCACATTCACGGCTCTAGCAGTGGTACGCAAGGTCACGATACGGCCATCCCCGTCCCGCAGGCGCGGGGATGACCCTCCAAATTGTCGCTTTTGTAGATACAAATGCTAGGATGAAGAAGCATCATTTGAGGGCAATGTCAACATTCTGTCAACATGGGTAACTGTTCAGACTAGGGCGAGATGGGGTTTGGAGAGGATGGATTGTAGGGCTTGGCAGGGGTTGCGTTCTTGCAGGCGCCAGGTTCCGAACAAGGAAGCCAGGATGCTCTTGGTCTCGCTGCCCCACTCCGAACGGGTACCGCCACTGATCTTCCGGCTCACCACTGGCGGGCGCAGACTACGCTCCGCCGCGTTGTGGTCCGCGCTGGCCCGGGGCTCGGCGACGAAGGTGAATAGCTCCGGCAGGAAGCGTTCCACCCGCTGGCACAGCACCCTCATGGGCGCATCGCTGCCCAAATAGGGCTTACACATGGACCATAGCCACTGCTGGTAGCGTTGTTGCTGCTCTACCCGCTGGGCCCGCTGCACTGTTTCGGGCAGGTTAGGATCAGGTTCGGGGTAGGCCTGAGCATGGTCGTACACCTCACGCACCGCGTGGGCCCACCTGGCTAGGACCAAGTCTTGAGGGTGTTGCTCCTTCAGTTGGTGGAGATGTCACGCAACAGGTGGGTCCAGCACCTCTGGTGCGGCCCATGGTACACGTTGTAGGCTCCGTAGAAGTGGCTGACCAACACCCCCTCGAACTCATCCCCCAACACCTCTTCCACCACCCTCTGGCTCCGGCCCGGCCGGTAGAGGAAGTAGCGTACCTTGGGAGTGCTGAAGCTCCAGAGATAGCCATTACGGCCATCTTGACGCCAGCCCGTTTCGTCCCCGTACACCACCGGGCTGGCCCGAATCTCTTGGCGTAACCGGGTGTATTCCTCTTGGCTTCGCTCCGCCGCCCCACGGACCAAATCCACCAGTTCCCCCACGCTAAGGCGCAGGCCAAAGCGCCACTTCAGGTAACGCTGAATCACCCTGAAAGGGAGCCGGCACTCCTCCCGCAGCATGCTTGCTTCACTCTGCACCGAAACGCCGAACCGTTGGCGCCCCACGCTCAAGGCGCCCCAATCCGGTTCGGGCGCCCACCGCTTCCGGCACTTGGGGCAGGCGCGTTCGAGCACCACGTGTTCGGTTACCCGCGCCCGTACCCGAGGCAGGGTAATCACCTGGCGGCTGCCCCGCACCCTCCCGCCTATCAGAGGAACCTGGCAGTCGGGGTGTAAATAACCAGGAACTTCATACCAGGGAATCGAAGGTTAACCAGGGTCATCAGTCCAGTTAACCAGGGTCATTAGGCCACCCTCGGGCGCCTTATCGGCGACCATTGCCACACTTCGGAGTGAGGAGTGGTGATGGCGTACAGGGAGGTGCTCAGAATGGAAGTCGCAGAAGTCGTACGGCGCTGGCAGGCTGGGAACAACCAGCGCAACATAGCATCGGGGACCGGCCTGTCCCGGGACACGGTCCGGAAGTACCTGGCGGCGGCGAAGGAGGCCAGCGTGGTCCAGGAGGGTCCGGCCCCCACCGAGGACCAGCTCAGCCGGCTGGCCGGGATCAGCCGTTCCGGCCCGCGGCAGTCTGAGGCGCCCAGCGAGGAACTGCTGGGCCCTTGGGCCGACCAGGTCTACCGGTGGCTCAACGTCGAGCGCCTGCAGCTCACCCGAATTCAGGAGTTGCTGGCAGCCCGAGGGTGTCAGGTGGCCTACTCGTCCCTGCACCGGTTCGTCGCCCGCCGCAACTGGCGGGGCCGGAGCCGCAGCACGGTCCGGATGGAGGACACCGCGCCCGGAGAGGTGGCGGAGCTGGACTTCGGCCGTCTGGGCCTGATCCAAGACCCGGAGACGGGCCGCCGCCGCACGGCGTGGGCCCTGATCGTGGTACTGGCCTACTCGCGGCACTGCTTCGTCTGGCCCACCTTTGGCCAGAAGCTGGAGGACGTCATCGCTGGCCTGGAGTCGGCTTGGGCCTTCTTCGGCGGCATCACCAGGTACCTGGTGATCGACAATTTCCCGCCGGCGGTGGCCGGAGCGGACGCGCTGCATCCCGTCTTCACCAGGGGATTCCTGGAATACTCCCAGCGCCGCGGCTTCATCGCCGACGCGGCCAGAGCCAGGCATCCCAAGGACAAGCCCAAGGTGGAGCGGGGCGTCCAGTACGTCCGGGAGCGCCTCTTCAAGGGCGGCGATTTCCAGGGCCTGCCACACCTCCGATCAGAAGCGCAGCGCTGGTGCCGCGATGTCGCGGGGCTCCGCATTCACGGCACCACCCACAAGGAACCATTGGTGTTTTTCCAGGACGAGGAGCGCCAAGCCCTGATCTCTTGGGACGGTGAGCCCTACGAGATCGCGGACTGGCGCAACGCCAAGGTCCACCAGGACCATCACGTCCAGTGCCACCAGGCCCTGTACTCGGTGCCTTCCGCCCTGTGTCCGCCTGGTCAACGGGTGGAGATCAGGGCGGACAGCAAGCTGGTGCACATCTATCACCGGGGCCGGCTGATCAAGACCCACGTCCGTCAGTCCAAGGGGGGCCGGGCCACCGACCCCGAGGACTACCCGGCCCACCTCTCCGCATACACCACCAGGGCGCCTGACCGCATCAAGCGCAGCGCGGCCGAGCTGGGACCGGCGGTGGCCATCTTCGCCGAGCGCCTTTTCGACGGGCCCCTTCCCTGGGCCAAGGTAAGGCAGGGACACAAACTGCTCCGTCTCGGGGAACGCTACACGGCCAAGCGCCTGGGCGCCGCTTGCCGCAGGGCACTGGAGGTGGATCTCATCGACGTGCGCCGGGTGGCACGCATCCTGGTACAGGCCCTGGAGCGGAGCGAGGCGCCGGAGCATCCCCAGCCGCTGCCGGCGGGACGCTTCGCCCGGCCAGGATCCGTCTTCGCCCATGCTAAAGGAGGTCAGTCATGACCCGCACAACCGATGTTACGCCCCTGCTCAAACGGCTCCAGCTGGGGCCTATGGCGGCCACCCTGCCCGAGCGCATCGCCCTGGCCCGCAGGGAACAGCTGGACTATGCTTCCTTCCTGGAGATCATCCTCAGCGATGAGGTCAATCGCCGCGCCGACCGGCGCATTGAACTGCGACTGCAGGGCGCCGGCTTCGAGGAGACCTGCCGGCTGGAGGACTTCGACTGGTCGGCCGCCATCAACCTGGACCGCCGACTGCTGGACGCCGTCTTTTCCCTGGAGTTCCTGGCCAAGCACGAGCACGTGCTGCTGGTGGGACCGGCGGGGGTGGGCAAGAGCTTCCTGGCCCAGGCTTTGGGCTTCACCGCCATACGCGCGGGATACACCGTCCGCTTCGTCCACTCTGACGACTTCTTCAGGGCCATGGCCCAGGCCCGAGTGGACAACTCGGTGGACCGCACCTTCCGGTCCTTCCTGGCCCCGGACCTGCTCATCCTGGACGACCTGGGGCTCCACCGCCTCACCGCCCAGCAGTCGGCAGACCTCTACGAGCTGATCATCAACCGCCACCGGGCTTCCAGCTTCATCATCACCAGCAACCGGGCCGTGGAGGAATGGCTGAGCCTCTTCGACGACCCCATACTGGGCAACAGCGCCCTGGACCGGCTGGCCAACGCCAGCTATCAGATCGTCATTGAAGGCAGCAGCTACCGGGAAAGGCTGTCCCCTCACCGGAAGTTGCGGGGCCTGGAGGAGGTGATTGACTCGCCGACTGCAACCTGATGCAAGTCCAAATCACCCGCGCCCGGGGTGGACTAATGTCCGTGAAAATCCCTGGCCTAATGACCCTGGTTAGCGACAGGGGCAACTGGCCGTGGCGTGTTCCACCCGGTGGGTGGGCTCCTCCCGTCGCCGGCCAAAGCCGTGGGGCCGCTTCCGCTGTTCTCCCTTGGAGCGGGCGGGCCGGTTGGCCTTGACCCAAGACGGCGGCTTCCGCTCCTTCCCAGCATCGGTCGGCGGCTTTTGTTGGCCTTCCAACTCGGCGATCCGGGCTTCCAGAACTTGAATATGACCAAAGAGCCGACCAACTAGCTCAATCAACTCCTCGCGGGAGAACCCGGCCAAATCCTCAGGCAAACTCATGCCTTCAGTCTACCCGCCTAGTAGTCCAACATCTTTGAATTGAGCACTGACCACGTGTATTCTACCAAGCACAGGGCGAAGAGGATTGGGGCGTGTGATGAGGGGATGGCGATGAAGAGATACCGGGTCAAGCTGAGTGCGGAGGAACGGCAGGAACTGAAGACATTGGTGTCCCGTGGCCGGGCGGCGGCTTACAAGCAGACCCACGGGCGCATCCTGCTGCTGAGTGATGAGGCCCATGCGGACGGGGTCATGAAGGATGAAGACATTGCCCGGGTTCTCCAGATTGGCCGTGCGACGGTGGAACGGGTGCGCCGGCGCTGCGTGGAAGAGGGTCTGGAGCGGGCCTTGGGGCGCAAGGAGCAACTGAACCGGAGGCAGAAGCGGCTGGACGGTCAAGGGGAAGCCCACCTGATTGCCTTGGCCTGCGGAGAACCGCCGGAGGGCCGGGCCAGTTGGACGCTGAAGTTGTTGGCCGACCGGCTGGTAGAATGCGAGATAGTGGAGAGCATCAGCCCTGAAACAGTGCGCCAGACGCTCAAAAAACCGAACTCAAGCCCTGGCTGAAAGAGTGCTGGTGCATCCCGCCGCAAGGCAGCTCCGAGTTCGTCTGTGCGATGGAAGACGTGCTGGAAGTCTATCAGCGCCGGTATGGGGACAACGAAGTTCTGGTCTGCCTGGACGAGACCAGCAAGCAACAGGTGAAAGAGACGCGCCTGCCGCGTCCGGCCCGGCCTGGGGCGGCGGGCTCTTACGATTACGAATACGAGCGCAACGGGGTAAGCAACCTTTTCATGTTGTTCGCTCCGCTGGAAGGGTGGCGCCGGGTGGAAGTGACGGACCGGCGCACGAAAGCCGATTGGGCCCGGGTGGTCAAGCAACTGGTGGACGAGGACTACCCGCACAAGGACCGTATTGTGCTGGTGATGGACAACTTGAACACCCACCACCCAGCCTCATTGTATGAAGCCTTTGAACCTGCCGAAGCGCGGCGCATCGCCGAACGGTTGGAGGTCCACTACACTCCCAAGCATGGCAGTTGGCTGGATATGGCCGAGATCGAAATCGGGGTGATGGCCCGGCAATGCTTGGACCGCCGTATTCCCGACCAAAGCGCTCTGCGGCGGGAGGTGGGAGCGTGGCAGCAACAGCGCAACCGGGACGCAATACGGGTGGACTGGCGCTTCACCACCTCGGATGCGCGCATCAAACTAAAATCCCTTTACCCATCAATATAACACTGACGGACTACTAGTATCTTCTTCCATTCGTGGGCTCAGCGCCGATTATCCTCAACATGGAGCGCAGCCGTCTCATCCACACTGGCCGCATAGGCACCGACACCCACTTCGCCATCGAGCACTCTGCCGGCCACATCCGCGGCCATGGCATCCGAGGTAGGGAGCAGATGCCCGTACGTATCGATGGTCGTCTGGATGCGGGAATGGCCGAGCCGCTCCTTCACCACATGGATCGCCACCCCGTTGAGCAGCAGCATCGAGGCGTGAGTGTGACGCAGATCGTGAAAGCGGGCCTTCACCCCGGCCTTAGCCCTAATCACCCGATACCTTTGGGAGAGAGCCGTGGGGAGCATTATCCCACCGTCGAGCCGTCCACAAACCTGTACCGGACGGTCCAGAATGCCCCTGGCTCTGTAGGCAGTCTCCAGCCGGACCAACTGACCCCGGAGCAGGTCGACGACCGTTTCAGTAATGGCGATGGTCCGCCGGCTACTGTCAGTTTTGGTATCGTCCCACTTGCAGCCGTGGCGCAGTTGCAGCAGCGTGCGGCGCACCGTCACCTGGCGTCTCTCAAGATCGACGCTGTCCCAGCAGAGCCCGGCGACCTCGCCGCGGCGCATACCGGTCTGTAACGCCAACCAGATTGGCAGCCAATACCCCGTTCCTTGTGCCGCGGCCAGCAGCCGCCCGCATTCCTCTGGAGTCAGCATCGTCGTATCAGCCCGCTCAACGCGTGGCAGAGTGACCCCGTCACAGGGGTGCGCCACCAAAATGCGCTGCCGCACTGCTATCTGCAGCGCGCCGTGAAAAGCCGTGTGCATCCTCCGCACCGTGCTCCCCGCTTGCCCCCGGTCCAGTTCTGCTCGATACATGGCCTGGACATGGAAGGGCTGCAGAGCAGACAGGGCCATATCACCCAAATAGTTCTGCACAATCCGCACGAAAAGATCCATCCGCTCGATACTCGTGGGCGCCATGCTCGTTTCGACGTGGTCGCGATACCAGGTGTCGAGGTACTCCCGAACGGTCATCTGCGACGGCGTCCGATAGGTACCCTGGTTAAGCGAGTGCAGAATCGTCGTGAGGCGAGCCTGGGCCTCCCTCTTCGTTCCCTGGATGGTCTCCGAACGCTGCCGCCGTTCGCGGTCGGGCCCCCTGGGCTCATCATAAATGATCTGATGACTCTTGCCTCGTGAGCGAATGTGGCCGCGCGGCATGGTAAAGACCTCCCGTCATGGGTGTATCATTCTCTGCTCTCGTAACGGATACCCCCGCTTCGGTTACGATGTCAACCCCTAGTGTTACCGCCGATGTAAGAATGAGCGAAATCGCCGAAGTTGAATTGACCCACCGCAGAATGGTGGCATCATCCGCAGACACTGTGCGGAGGTGCTTCAGACAAATTGCTGAAGGTGGGAGAAGTGAAAGAGATCTACGAGATGAAAGGGGCGGGCCGTTCCGTCCGGGGGATCGCCGGGGAACTGGGCATCGCCCGGAACACGGTGCGCCGGTATCTGAAATCGCCGGAAGCCATCAGGGCCAAGCCTCGACCGCAGCGAGCATCCACGCTGGACCCCTACGCTGGGTACGTCGACCATCGTCTCGACGAGGGGTTGGAGAACTGCGTGGTGCTGCACCGGGAGCTGAGGGCCCGGGGCTATGACGGCGGCTACTCTATCCTGAAGGCCTACGTGTCGCCCAAGCGGCGACGCCGGCAGCCGGATGCCACGATGCGTTTCGAGACGGCGCCAGGGGAGCAGGCCCAGGTGGACTGGGGCAGCCTGGCCTACATTGGTCAGGACGGGCGCAAACACCGCATCTGGGTGTTCGTGATGACCTTGGGCTGGTCCCGGGCCGGCTACGTGGAGCTGGTCCGTAGGGCGGATACCGCCGCCTTCATCCAGTGCCACGTCAACGCCTTCGAGTACCTGGGCGGAGTACCTGGGCGGAGTGCCGCGGCGCTGCCTCTACGACAACGCCAAGGTGATCACCCTGGGCCGGGACGAGGAGAAGCGGCCGGTGTGGAACGAACGGATGCTGGACTCTTCCCTCAGGGTGGGCTTCGAGCTTCGTCTGTGCCAGCCCTACCGGGCCCAGACCAAGGGAAAGGTCGAGAGCGGGGTGAAGTACGTCCGGCGCAACATGTGGCCGAGCATACGCTTCACCGACGACGCCGACCTCAACCGCGAGGGACTGGAGTGGTGCGACGTGGTGGCCAACCGGCGGATTCACGGGACGACCCACCGGGTCCCCGGCGAGATGCTGGCCGAGGAGCGGCCACACCTGGGGAAGAAGCCCGGCCGGAATGCACTGGCGCCCTATCTCCGGGAGGACAGGAAGGTGGCCCGGGACGGCTTCATCAGCTGGGAGGGATCCCGTTACGGGGTCCACTGGAAGTGGGCGGGCCGCATAGTCCAGGTGGGACAGCGGTAGGGCACGGTGGAGATCTGGGCCGGCGATGAGCGCATCGCGGTCCATCCCCGGGCCCAGCAGGCAGGGCAGCGTTTCATCTTGCCCGGCCAGTGGGCAGGACTGCCCAGGGGGGATGGCCGGCCCCGCCGGGAGGCGGTGGCGTCGCAGGTCCCCGCCGGTGAGGTGGAGCGCCGCTCCCTGGACGTCTACGAACTGGCCGCCCTGGGAGGCGCCCGATGACCGCGCTGGAACAGGCCCGCCAGCACCTGGAGACGCTGGGTCTCAAGCAGGCCGTGGAGATCCTGGACAACACCCTGGACGTTGCCGCCAACAAGCAGCTGACCTACCCGGAGATGCTGGAACAGCTGCTGGGCGCCGAGGTGGCGGCCCGGAGGGAGCGCTATCTTTCCACCAGAACCAAGATGGCCCACTTCCCCTTCCAGAAGACACTGGAGCAATTTGACTTCGCCTTCCAGCCCTCCATCGACGAGCGGCAGGTGAAGGAACTGGCCAGCCTGGCCTTCGTCGCCGAAGCCACCAACGTCCTGGTGCTGGGGCCGCCCGGGGTGGGGAAGACGCACCTGGCGGTGGCCTTGGCCAAGGAGGCCATCGGGCGCGGCTACGGGGCCTACTTCGTCCGGGCCTACGACCTGATGGAGGACCTGCGCAAGGCCAGGGCGGAGCACAACCTGGACCGGAGGCTGCGGGTCTACCTGGCGCCCAAGGTGCTGGTGGTGGACGAGTTCGGCATCTGGCCCTATGACCGGGACGCCGCCACCGCCTTCTTCACCCTGGTGTCGGCCCGCTACGAACGGGGCAGCATCATCCTCACGTCCAACAAGGGCTTCGGTGAGTGGGGCGAGCTTTTGGGCGACACCGTCATCGCCTCGGCGGTCTTGGACCGGCTGCTCCACCACAGCCACGTGCTCAACATCCGTGGCGAGAGCTACCGGCTCCGGGAGAAACGGCAGGCCGGAATCTTCAGTTCGCATCACCTGCTGGGAGCAACACCAGCGAAGGGCAACGACAACTATCCCGACTGACCAAGTCGCTGGCCAATACCCGGGTGGGTCAATTCCGGGTTGACATTCGCGAAGATGACGGTGTCCTTTGTGGGATGTTCCTTGGTCTTGACCAATTGAGGTGTCAGATGATAGTAGATTTCCGCGTGGTCGTTGAAGACCTCGATCCTCTCTATGAAGGTTTTCACCAATTCTCTGACGCCCTGTTTCTCACTCGTGTCTGTATGAGTTCGAAAAGCCAGTAGTGCGCTGACGATACCTTCAGAATCTGCCACAAAGAGTCTGGCCTCTTCGGTCTCCTCTGCAATTTGCTCTACCTGTCTTGTCACCTCCTCCCTTTCAGCTCCCAGAGCGCTTAATTTCTGCATCAGAGAATCGAGGTGCTCGTATCTGGCACCGTGCTTCAGCATAATTTCGTTGCCGTTCTCGAGATCTCTGTCGATCTGCCTGAGTCGTTTTTCGAAGTGCTTTTTCCGCTTGTCTCCTTCTTGGAGAAACTTCCTGCTGTCCTCGGCAGACTGTTGGACCATTCGTCTCACGTTGTCCTCGGTGAATATGTAATCCAGCAAGCGATGCCAGATGATTGCCTAAAATTCAGGAAGGGAAATGTTTGTCTTCGGACAGGTTTTGGCTCCCTGCGATTTTTTCCTGGCGCACCGCAGCTTCGGATCGTATCTGGGGTCCCTTATGATGATCAGGTTGTGCATTTCCTCGCTGGTCTTGCACTCCCCGCATTTTACCAAGTTGCTGAAAATGTGCGGGCTGGAATGGCTGCGCGTTGGGCCTTCAGTGACGCCCCTCGCCGCGATCAGCTTGTGGACCCTGTCGAAATCATCACGGCTTATCACAGCCACGTGGGCCTGTTGCTCCGAGTAGTCAACCGGCCTTGGTTCTGGGCGTCCAGGGAGCCGCGTGGCGCGCCGCTTACCCCGGAAGGTATAGCCGGTGTAGTGTTCGTTGCGCAGAATGAACCGGAGTGTGTTCTCGGTCCATTTCCCCCCAGTTGGTCCGGGTATTCCTTCGTCGTTCAGGTGCTGGGTAATCGTCAGTGGAGAATGGTTGTTGAGGGCCATGTCCCATATCTTGATGAGGTGAGGCCAATGTTCGGGGTGGGGCTCCAGTTTCGGATGCTCGTGCCCCCCGACGGTTAAGGAGAAGACCCTGTACCCGTATGGGGGAACCTGTCCCAGGTAGTAACCCGCTCTTATAGCTCCACGCTGGCCGCGTATGGTTTCGAAGGACGTTTTGCGGGAGTTGCCTTCATTGACCCGGGAACTGACCTGCCATGAGAGGGCCGAGTCGCGGGAGTAGACCTGATTTGCAGCCACGCTGTGGAGATTGGTGCCGGCCGCTTCGAGGTCCTCGGTATATATGTAGAAGTCCCGGTTCCTGCGCGTGAACCTGTCTAGGTCGAAAAAGATGACCTCTGTGATGCCTTTCGATTTGTCTAGGACGAAATCCACCATTTCCAGAAACTGAGGACGCCGCATCGTCGAGAGTCCGCTGGCTACATCGTGGAAGAGCCGGACGATTTGGATCCCGTTTCGTGCAGCATATGCCCGACTCTCGTCGTTCTGTGTTCCGATGGACATCTTGTCCTGCGGCCTGCCGGAAACTCGGGCGTAAGCCACGCCCAGCTTGATGGAGGTAGGAGGTTGCGCTGCCTCGGTGCTCACGGGGACCAGCAGGTCCTGCCTTACGACTCTCGGGGCCATTAGGTGCACCTCCTGCTCTAGAGCAGCTTCTTGCCGGTGTAGTGCTCGTATATCTGGACGACGAACATCTGGAATTCGGTCGGTGGTGTTTCGGTGGGCTTGCGGAATCGATTGAAGGCGGGGTCAGCCATGACAAAGTCATAACTTCTCTGTACGTCCCCTGTTGAGCCTATGAACTTCGGCACCGGCTGTGGGTGCATAAGCCCTGTAGCTTCCAGCAGGTCCTGGAGCGGAACCTGGTAGTACATGGCCAGTTTGCTGAGGGTTTTTACCCCAGGCCTCTTCAGACTGCCTTCAATGTTGCACAGATAGGCATTGGAAACCCCGGTTTCCGCTTCCACCTGTCTAAGGGTTCTGTCTCCACGGAGGGAGCGAAGGAGGCTTCCGATGGCTGGTGGCGCCTGGTCCAAGCCTTCTTCGCTGAATTGTGGTTCTGAAGATGCGATGACGGACGCCGTTTGACCTGTATCGTTCACATGTTCCAATACTGTCACGGTCTTTCATCCCTCTAACTCGGCCTTTTCCGTGTACTAAAATAGTGTAAGGCTTATTGAACAGATGTACAGGGAGAAGTCCGAGCCAGCAGGTTCCAAGCATTGCAGCGAAATGGGAAACGAACGGTATAGCAAGGATCGAGTGCGTCTGAGAGCGCAGATGGTGACATAAAAGACAAGAAAGACATCGCTCAGCAACGAGTGGATGAGCTGCTGATCAGGTTGGCCTTGAGCCGTCGGAATAAAGAATGGCTCGCCCCAAGGACAGTGAGGGCCGGTCACCTGAGTCGAGAGATCAGGTCGGGGCTGAATGGGTGTCTATGCCCAAGGTTGCCAAGGATTTTCACGTCGGCATGCTCGTGGAAAGCATTGACGATGGCAATAAGCCAGCCCAAGACCATCGCTCTTGTCAAGGGCGTTCGCAAAACGTACCGCTGTGGCGAAGGAATCGTGTGCCACCGGCCTGATGACTGTCTGCAGATGGCCCCGCTCCAAGAGCAGTTCCGCCTTCGCCTCGCCGCTCTGCCGGCACTCCTGCCGCCGCGCAGCGCTCTTGGTACGAGGTCCAGATCTCCGGCAGGTACAGGCACTTGTCCACCAGGGCGCGGCCCAAGGGAGTGACGTATGCCAGGAACATCCCTACCTGGCAGTAGGCCACCTTGCCCAGGCAGGGCTCCAGATATTCCTAGAGCCGGTCTATGACCGCGTCATGGTCCCAGGGCGCTTTGGCGAGGAAGCGCTGGATGGCCCAGCCGAGACTCCCATTGACTCGGTGAAGTTCTCGGCGTTGCGCCGTTCTTGGGAGTGCACCAAGAAGGCCCGTAGGTAATTCTGCCTGTGGTCCCGCGACTCCCTGCGCCCAAACTGTGGAACGAACAAGGAACGGAACTCCCAAAAGGCCTCGTACATCTGCTCAAAAGCCGCCGTGTCCATTTCCCAGGCCCACCTGTCGAAGCCTTCTCAAGCTGGCCTGTCACTTCATCACGCCAGGGCTCGTTGTAATTCCAGATACCCGTCCGTTTCCCGTTCAAACTCGCTCTCTCCCAGCTTTCCGTAATCGCGGCCCACGATCTATTATGTACAGCTGTAGCCATATACCTATATTGTTGTGTACAAATGTATCTGGTGCGTTCCTCTTTACGAAGCGGGGTTGGAATATGCCGATAATCGCCGTCGTCAACCAGAAAGGAGGCACGGGCAAAACCACCATTGCCACCAATCTGGCCTGCGCATTTGCGGAAGGCTTCCGGGTGTTGTTGCTTGATGCCGATACCCAGGGCAGCTCCCAAGACTGGGCCGACAGCCGAGTGAAGCATCAGACGCCCCCAGAGGTGCGGGGCATAGAATCGGGGCGTCTGCTCCAGGACGTGCGTCTGCTGGCGCCCGGTTATGACTGGGTGATCATCGACGGTCCGCCCGGCACCACCCGGGCCAGTGCCGAGGCCGTGCGAGCCGCCGACCTGGTCCTGATTCCCGCCAAGCCCGGCCCCTTCGACGTGTGGGCGGTGTCAGAAATCGTGGCAGCGGTGAAGGCCCGACAGGAAACTGCCGCCGGGTCTCCCAAGGCAGCCTTCGTCATCACCATGTCCAAGCCCCGTTCCCTTCTGAGCCGCCAGATCGAGACCGCCCTGCAGGAGTATGGGTTCCCGGTGCTGCGGGCCCGCACCACGGAGCGGGTTGCCTACCCTCAGGCGGCCATAGAGGGGCAATCGGTGCTGGAAGGAAGAGACCGGACCGCCCGCCATGAAATACTCGCCCTGCGCGATGAGGTAGAGAGGTTGATCAATGACCCTGCACAGTAGACCCGAGCGACGTCAGGACCGGAGTAATCCGGCCTTCTTGGAGCAGGCGGCGGCGGTAGATACCGAGCAGCTCCACTGCCTGATACCTGCCGACCTTCATCGCCGACTGCGGGTCCGGGCGGCGGAGGGAAAAAGCACAATAAAGAAGCTGGTCATTGCCGCACTGGAGGACTATCTCGCAGCAGGGACGTAAACCGTGTTCTAATATACTTATATACATCAGACCAGAAGTACATTTGAACACCTGTATGTAAGAGAGTCCTATCGACCTGCGGTATTTCACCTGGTTTCATCCGGCGCAACCGAGAAACATGGACGCCACTGCAGGGGGGTTCCTATAATCGCAAGGCGAGGTGAGACTGAATCCCCATGCCAAGAAGAATGCAAAGACGGCCCCGGCGCTTCAACCCCAAGCGAGCAATACGGAGCGCCGCAGACCCGGCATGGCTGGCCAGAATCGCCGTGCAGGTGGTTTACACCGGAAGCCCATACCACAAATTGAATCCGGGGGACTTCAATCTCATGCCTCCGGCTCAGCCACGCCCCGACTCCTCCCTGTGTGACCAATCGGGAATCGTCACCAGAGCGGAAGCCCTGGAGCTGCTGAGAGAAGGTGTCCGCCAGGGTTTGGTCAGCGTACAGCAACGCGGAGACTTCCCTCAGAACATCTGGGCAGTCACTCCTGGAGGCCATCCCATGGAAGCCCAACTGGAGAATCAAGTGCAGGGAAGCTATCACGGCTACCCGCTGGAACCGGAAGACGAACTCTGGGGCGATGTCCTGGAGAGATGGGGGAATCGTGACCTCACGGTTTGACATCGACTTCCGCTGGCTGGCTTCGGACCTGCCGGACGAGCGCGAACGCTCCACCCTGGGCGAGATAACCATCACCGCAGACGGCTTCTGCGCCACCGAGGTGGAGGATATTCCTGCCAGGACCATCCGGAGTTCTGCCCGGCTGCCAGCAGTTCGGCTGGCCGAATGGCTGGCCCACAACTGGTGGAGGATCCTCTGGGAACCCCACACGGACAGTCCATCCTGGAGATACAGTCACCGGGTTGCCAACGCCGGCGGCGGCTACGTGTGGCCTGACCTTACCTTCAGCAGCGACTGGAATTCGGTACAGGTGCAGTGCCAGCCCACCGCACGACATGAAACGGCACTGGTCCGCTACACCAACAGCTTCACCACGAGGGTTCCCTCCGCCGTATTCATACAGGCAATCGATTCATTCCTGGAAGGGGTGACCGGCAGGCTGGTCCTGACCTCCAAGGAGGAATCCGGCCTCAGCGTTCTCTGGGCAGACTTGATGCAGGAACGCCAGGACCCTGACATAGCGTGGTGGCGGCAACTGGAGGCGGCCATGGGCTACGACCCGGACGTAGCTCCGGAGCCCCTTCTAACCGCTATCGGAACACTCATGGACCACTACGGCCCCGACCCGGTCCGGGAGGTGGCAGCCTTCTCCAGGGACCAGACTGTCTCGCATCTCCAGGAACTGCGAAAAGATGCCGACAACAACGGTGCAGCGGTCCACGTAAGCCGGTGCAGCACCGTCCGCGAACAGCTCACGGCGCAGCTGAGGGAACATGACGTCGATTGGGAACGGGCGGCGAAAGCCGCTCGCATCGTGCATCAGGCCTGGGGAGTAAAGACGCCTGTTACCACTCTGATGCTCTCCGAGATATTCGAGGTGCCGGAGGGACTCATTCAGGATAGCCCCGCAGCCGGCACCAGTCCGGTGGTCGCCGGGTTCCGGGATCAGGACAACCCTGACCAGTTTCAGTTCTCATGGAACCGCAGGCATCCTACATCCCGGCGTTTTGCGCTGGCTCGGCTGGTGGCGGACCATATCGTGGCGCCAGAGACCGAGTTGCTTCTTCCCAGCACGGACGCGGCCACCGCCAGGCAGCGGTTCCAACGCGCCTTCGCACAGGAGTTCCTCTGTCCCTTCACGGACCTGATGGAGTATCTGCAAACGGCCCGGCCTGACAGCGACGCCATCGAACGGGCTGCCGACCACTTCGACGTATCGAGACAGCTGATCAGTACAACCCTGGTCAACAAGGGAATTCTGGGAAGAGAATCCCTCACCGAATGGATGGCGTGACCAACCGCTGACTAACGGACAAGCAGGTGGCTTCTCACGGGCCCCTTCCAGAACCCGGCGACTAACGACAAGTAGTCCTGCTGATTTCCACACCTAAACCAAAGCCAAGGTGGGATGTGCATTTGCCTGAGGCGGGGAATCCGGCTGGAAGTCGCGGGGGAGTGCTTCGGCCCTTGATTGCAGGATCGTCCGGCAGCGCCGTTTCACCTCGTCTTTCCGGCTGGACAATCCGGCTAGGAAGTTGCCGGCCCTTTCCTGCACAGCCGCCTTGGTTCCCAGGCACAGATTGCCAGTGGCCTCCTCTCTCGCCCAGCCCCAGATAGCCTCATCGGCGTTGAAGTCCGGACTGTAGCCCGGCAGGTTCACCAACCTCAGCCCCAGTCCAGGCGTCCCGAGGTACTCTCGCACCGCCTCTCCGCGATGGGCCGGGGCATTGTCCCAGATTACCGGAGCGGCCCAGGGTGCCTCTCCCCCAAATGGGCCAGGAATGCCGTCGAGGTGCCTGCGTTGCTGTTACCCTCCAGTTCCATCCATTCCACCTCGCCCGTCTCCAAGCACACCGCCGAATAGTAGCTGGCCTTCTCGCCGTAACGCGGGCTGGTCGAGTCCACCAGAGCAGGTTCTCCTCTTGGCACCCACTTGCCCCGCACTTTCGGCGTCAGCCCGGAAGTGGGCCTCGTCGGCGAAGAATATCTTTCCCCCAGTGCGTCCCACCTCGTCCCGCAGGGCGGCATACTCCGCCACGAAGGCCTCCCGTTTGGCCTCATCAGCCTTGACCAGACGCTTCTTGGGACGCTTGAAGGCAAATCCCAAACGGTGCAGCCAGTTCAAGCAACTGCTGCGGCTCAACTCAATGCCGACCCTCTCGAAGACAAACTCGCGCACCACCTTCCAGTTCCAGTTGGCCAAGCGGATGCCCGACGCCGCAGGCGGCGGCGGCACCGCCCCTTTCAGCGCCGCTTGCTCCGCCTCGCCGAGGACGGGGGGGAACCCCCGGTCTGCTCGAATATCAAGGACGCCGGCCCTCCCTCGCCGAAGGCTGACGCCCATCGCCCTATGGTGTGGGGATCCCGATCCAGCGCCTCCGCCGTGGCCGATGCCGTCCAGCCCTGGGCCAGCAGCCAGATGGCGTGCCAGCGTTCCCGTTCCCGGGGTGTGGGAGCCAGAATCATCCGCCGGTGCAGATCCTTGGCATTCATCTCCCATTGTTCGAGAAACCAGTCTATCTCTCTCACACCCATCACCAACCCCTCCCTGACACCTGGAAAAGACACCTGGAAAAGACACCTGGAAAAGACACCTGGAAAAGACACCTGGAAAAGACACCTGGAAAAGCTATCTTTGCCCCTCCGCCAATTTACCCTGTCTACTGTACATTTCACCTTGGCTTTGGTTTAGGTGGCGCCCGCTGCCTTTGACGTATCCTGTACCGGCGTAGACATGTGCAGTTGTATTTCTGTATTTATGGTCGAATGTACATGCAAAAGTTGCGGTGTACCGTCCATAGCCATCGTCGACCAGAGAGGCAGCAGGAGCAATGCTCCTCCCCAATAAACCTGCCATATACGCCTTTGCACAGACTTCCCCCGGTGCTGCTGTTCGACGCCGATGTCCATGTCTGGGCCACAAGCAGCATGCAGGGTCACTCAGCCCTTGAGGTGATGGATATCGAACCAAGGGCAGATCGTCAGTGCAACCCCAGGGCAACAAGGGAACTCTGAAAAGGCAATCAATCACAGAATGGATGTCCTGACCGGCCGCTGAGGAAAGGGAGAGGCTCCTTCCTGACAGCAACCGCTGCCCTCGGTCTAGGAGCAGGACTCTCCCTTAGCTACCTGTCCAGTTTCCTGGGTACACCTCAAAGAGAAGTTCAAGGTCTACAACGGCCACATCAACGATGCGTACGAAGAGACCGACCCTGGGGAGAGCCTCAGGAAGTGGCGGATCCTCTTCGGAGAACGGTTCCAGTAAATGCTCTGCGACTAACAAGTTGCTGAGGGGATTCTCAGCTGAGAATCCCCCACGTGCCGACAGAGCCTTTCACCGTTGGCCCTTGCGGGCAAGATGCCATGGCTCACTCCAGAGTGGCTACTAAGGTAGTGGTAGTAATATAAATATATATATCTACTACTACTACGATAGTGGTCACTTTCCAGTGGCCTACGGCATGGGTTACCGGGGGGTCAGCAAAAGAAAAGCCGCCGGTGATTCACCGGCGGCCGTCCTGTTTCAGGGTTAATAGCCGGATCAGACGGAGTCGAAGCGCACCAGGTTGTCGACGAACTCCAGGCGGATGCTGCCCGTGGGCCCCTTGCGGTGTTTGGCGATGATGATCTCCGCGATGTTCCTAGGGTAGTCCTGTCCCAGGTGCGTCTGGGTCCACTCCTCCTCGGTCGTGTAGACGTCCTCCCGGTGGATGAACATCACCACGTCGGCGTCCTGCTCGATACTGCCGCTGTCCCGCAGGTCCGAGAGCCTGGGGCGGTTGTTCGGCCGGTTCTCCACCATCCGGTTCAGCTGCGAACAGGCGATCAGGACCACTTTGAGATCGCCGGCCAGGACCTTCAGCTCCCGGGAGATCTCGGTGATCTCCTGCACCCGGTTGGACTGTCCCCATTTCTGCTTCCCCTGCACCAGCTGCAGATAGTCGACCACCAGCAGGTCCAGCCCCCGCTCCAAGGCCAGCCTCCTGGCCTTGCCCCGCATCTCGACCATGCCCTGGTACGGGGTGTCGTCGATGAACACCGGGAGATCGGACAGCCGGCCGATGGAGTCGATGATCCTGTCCTCTTCCATGTGGGTGTACAGGCCCAGCCTGAGGCGATGGGAGTCTATCTCGGCCTCCGAGGCCAGGATCCGCAGGGCCAGTTGCTCCCTGGTCATCTCCAGGCTGAAGACGCCGCAGGTCTGGCCGGACTTCGCGGCGTTGACCGCCATGTTGACGGCCAGGCTGCTCTTTCCCATGGAGGGACGGGCGCCCAGGATGACCAGGTCGGCCCGCTGCAGCCCGCCCAGGTACTCGTCCAGGTCCGGGAATCCGGACATGATGGGCATCCCCGAGAATTCCGGGTCGGCCGCGGCCGACGCCTGCTCCTGCAGGTACTGGTCGTAAATCTCCTTGAGCGGCACGAAGCTGCGGGGCTGGCCAGTACCCCTGACGGTGAACAGGGCGTCCTCGGCCTGCCGCATGGTGGCCTCGATGTCCTCCGTGTCGGCGTAGCCCAGGTCTATGATCCTGTTGCCGGCGTCGATCAGCCGTCGCATGCTGGAGGTTCGGGAGATGACCTGCGCGTAGTCCTCGGCGTGGACCGACGTGGGGGTGATGGACACCAGGTGGGACAGGTAGGCCATGCCGCCCGCCAGGACCAGCTTCTCCGTGCGGGCCAGCTCTCCGGCCAGGGTTACCTGGTCCACGGCCTGGTCGCGCTGGAACAGGCTCAGGGCTGCGTCGAAGCAGAGTTGGTTCCGTTCCCGGTAGAAGGCTCCCTCTTTCAGGAGCGGGACCAGGCGGGTGAGGCACTCGCCGTCGATCAGGATTGAGCCGAGCACCGCCTCCTCGGCCTCAACGTCGTGGGGCAGCAGTTTCTCCGCGTAGGTGGTCATGGCGTCGTCTCCTCAGTCTGGGGCAGCAGCAGTCCGGCGTTCCACAGGGCCTCGCTCAGGGCCTCTGCGGAAACCATCCGCACCAGCGGGCCGTCTCTGTGTCGTCCCCGTGGCGCCAGACAATTAGGGCCTGGTCCCGGTGGTCGGACACGCCCAGCTCCAGCGGGGATGCGATCTCGTAGATGCACCCGTTCCGTTGGTCCTCCATGGTCTGACCTCCCGCTTTACCAGGAGCGCCGCGCGAACCCGTTGCGGTAGGCTCTGATCTCAGGGCTGTGCCTCGGCGCTTCCGCATCCGGGTCGTATGCGTGTCGGCCCATGGCCAGCACGTTGCGCACGCCGTCCTCGACGAGTCTGAGCTGAGCGGCTATCTGCCCGGGTGTGAGTCCCTGGTCGGCCAGGGAGCTGATGCTGTCGAGCAGTTTCCTGGCTTCCTCGGACATGCCGGATGAAGCGGTCCGGTCGCTGCGGGCCGCGGCCCTTTCCCGGGCTTGCTCCTCCCGCTTCAGTCTTTCGACCTTGGCCAGGTCCAGCGGCCACTCCTCGGGGCGCTGCTCCGTGTAGTAGCGCGGGAGCCCGCCCGGCCGCTGGAAGCCCAGGGCCTCGAAGTAGCGCTCGTGTTTCTGGATGTACTGGCGTATGAATTCCAGATCGTTCTTCTGGTCGCTCATCAAGCCTCGCGCTCTCGCCGCCGGCGGTCGGTGCAGTCGGGGCAGCGTTCCTCGCCGTTGAAGGTGGTGTGGGGGGAGTTGCAGTCCGGGCAGAACTCGACCTCCCGGCGGCCGGTCTCGGGGTTCACGCGCGGGGACTGGCCCTCGTTGCCTTTGGGAGGGCCGGCATCCTGAGCACTGGGGTCCCGGCCGGCCCTGAGAACACCGGCCTGGCGGTTCAGTTCAGCCTCGTTCTCGGCGGAGCGGGAGAAATACTCGATGGCGGTGAGAACGCCGCCCCGGAAGGAGCGGTCGTAGTAGGGCCGATGCTCCAGCACCAGGGCCTCGACCCGGGCGCGTCGGGAGAGGTACTGCTGTCCTTCGTCTGGCTCACCGGTCACCTCAGAGTGACCAGTGGTTTCCTGGGGCGTTGGCCAGGGTTCTGGATCCGGTGCTTCGTGGCTGCTGGGGGGTTCCTTAGGCATACTCTCTGCAGAGCCATCGGTCACTCTGGAGTGACCGATGGCTCCATGGGCCTCTGTAGAAGTGCTGAAATCAGGGGTTTCGTAGCTGTGGGAGGTTGGTTCGGGTGCCTCAGCCTCTTCACCATCGGTCACTCTGGAGTGACCGATGGCTCCATGAGCTTCGGTAGAAGAGTCGATTCCGGGGTTTCCATAGCTGTGAGGGGCGGGGTCATGTGCCTCAGCCTCTTGGCCATCGGTCACTCCAGAGTGACTGATGGCTCCATGAGCTTCGGTAGAAGCGCCGATTCCGGGGTTTCCATAGCTGTGGGAGGTTGGTTCGGGTGCCTCAGCCCCGTAGCCATCGGTCACTCTGGAGTGACTGACGGCCCCGCCGTTCTTGAGCCGGGCGATCTCTGCCCTGAGCTCTTCGATCTCTCGGCGGGCCTGTGCCAGGGCTATCCAGGGGTCGGTGCCGGGCCGCTCCGTGGGCAGCGGCTTCCAGTTGCGCTGCTCGCCCAGGAACACATAGGTGTTGCTCTTGCGGTTATGGCCACCTTTCCCCGGCCTCTTCTCTAGCAGGCTGCTGAAAAACTCTGATGTCTATTAAGGACTCAAAGCGGCTCGGCGATAAGCGACGCCACATTGCGCTTTCTGCACCAATAGCTCGAAACAAACTATGTTGTGACGGATATCGTTGCGCTGCATGATGCTCCATCCACCATGTCTGTACGCCTTGCCCTTTTTCCGCAGCCTGCTAGTATTACAACGACGCATTGCCGGAAAGGGGAGTTCTTGGGTCGGGTTTCGGCGCTGAAGTTAATTCTGCCAAAGCTGGAACGAACAGTTACTTGACCCTTTGAGAGGAGATGATTCGCCTTTCTCCTCATACTGTCGTTGTAATACTAGGACACCCAGGGCCACCATGAGGCGGATGTGATGCTCCGCTGTGTTCTTGCTTCCCAGGCCGGTGATCTGGCAGATGAAGGGGACCGCCATTGAGACCACGCCCTGCGCGTTGGCGTAGCGGCTCATCCTGTCGCCCAGGAACCTGACCGACATGGGCAGGTGATGCATCGAAGCCTCGACGAACTGGACGACATGGGGCAGCCCGAGGGGGATGATTGGGTGCACATAGGGTTCTGAGGCGGCGACAGGAGTGTTGACAACGCCGTTGTCGTAGGCGACCGGTGAATCGGCTGAAGGGTCTTGGTGGGCGTTGTGGTTCTGCATCACTCGCCTCCTATGCCGTGGACCCGTGGTTTACGGAGGGGTGCTGCAGGTTTCCAGAGCTGCTGGGTACTATGGCCGTCCCGGCGCGCTAGGAGGGGATGGAAGAGGCGTCTGCTGAAAGGGAGGGGGGGATTTTGGGCGCTGGAGGAATTGTCAACGGACAGACTGGAATGGTAGACTGATAGCGGCATGGCAGATTTCTCCTGCCTTGGCAGCCCCGCCGGAGGATAGTAGAGTTCCGGTGGGCACTGGGCCCCAGCCCGCCGAAGTCACCTGTTCGAAGCAGGTGGCTTTTCGGTTTTTATGGGCAGGAACCGACTGTATTTTAAACTAAGTTATGGAAAGTTAAAAGTCTTCCACTGACCTCGTGGTGGACGTCCGCACCAGTCTACGGGTAACCCGCGCCCCCGGCGCTGTCGAAGTGGTTAGCATTCTCCGGAGTGTTAGGGCTTGCGTCCGGTCCTGAACATGGCCTTGATCGCCGACACGACACGCCCAAGGGCTGAGGTCCTTCCACCTGGGGTGTGGCCGTTGCCGGTGGCAGAGTATGGTTCAAAGTCTGCCACTTCTGCCGCTCGAAGGCAGGGTCCACGAGGGGCGAAATTGATGACAGCAGCTGCTTTTGGCAGAGTTCGGCTAAGTGTATTCTGCCAGCATGGATGTGCCTCACTACTGGACGGCCGACCAGGTGCAGCGACTGCTGGATTCCCTGGCGGCGCACAACCGGCATAGGGCCCGGTCCGCGGCGCTGATCATGTGGCGCACCGGCCTGCGGGTCTCCGAGGTCCTCGAGCTGGAATGGCGGGACCTCGACTATTCGGGGGATCCGGCGACGCTGCTGGTGCGGAAGTCGAAGACCCGGCGGGCCCGGACGGTGCGGCTGCACCCCGAGTTGGTGCGCGTGTTCACCAACTGGCCGGCGAACCGGTCGCCGCGGGACAAGCTGGTGCCGCTGAGCATGCGGCTGGGGCATGCCAACGTCCAGGTCGCTGCGCATCTACCTGCCCATTGTGGGCAGCGATTCCAGCATGGATGCGGTCCCGTAGCGCGCGTCGATTCCGTTGGTCGGACAGGCGGGCTGCGGACAGCCAGCCGCCGCTTTGGGGGTCTTTTGCCCGGTTGACATCGTTAGGCAGCTTTAGTCATACTGTATGCCGTATCACTATAAGGGATGACCTCCCTGATCGCGAGCTGGTGGTATGGCTACACCCGAGGACTTCACCCTGGTGCGCTCCAAGCTAGTCCCGGACCCAGACGGCGCACTGAACCGGGACGGTAATGTTAAGAGCGTCGAGGTCGTCACCTCGTCCCTGACCGTCGCCGACTACCACCAGTGGATCACCGATCCCGCCGCCCCACTGGCCAAGTGGACCGCCAGCCTGCGCGCCAAGCTTGGCCCGGGCGGCACCAAGACTTCTGCTTTCAACTGGGAGAAACCCCGGCTGCCCCACGCCGTACCCGCCATCAACGCCCCCGCAGAAACCCCGCTGGCAGGTATTGACGGCAAGTTTCACTCGGGCATCTACGCCTATGACATTGACGAGGGAGAGGCCGACTGGAACGAACTGCGGACGCTGGCCGCCGCCATGCCATCCTGCCTGCTGGTAGCAACGTCATCGTCGGGGCACGGGTTGTACGCCTTTATCGCCGGAACACCGGCCACCACGGCCACCGAGTACAAGGCGAAGTGGTGGGAAGCGCGGCAGTTTTTTCCGGAAGGCGTCAACACGAGCACAGCCGACGGATCCAACAATATCAACCGGTTGCGCTACATTTGCCACGACCCCGACGCCTACCTGGCTGCTACGGTGACGCCGCTGACTCTCACGGCCACACAGCCGCCAACTGCCGCCGGACGCAAGGGCAACGCCAGCCATGCGGACTTCCAACCCGGTAGCCCCGAGGATCTGCGCAAGGCAGTGGCCCATGTGCGCGGGCCGGTATCCAGCGGGAGCGATTACACGTACTGGCGCGATATGCTCTGGGCCATGAAAGACGCTGGGGTAACACTGGCCGACGCTCAGGCTTGGTGCGCTGGTTACACCCACGCCGCCGACACCCCCCGAGTCTGGGAGCAGGGAGACGGGGGGATAACCGCCAAGACCTTTTGGGACGCCGCCAAGAAGGGGGGGTACAAGAAGGGGAAGGGCAAGCAGGAAGCCAACGGCGAACACGTTGATCCCGTGACGGAGTTGCTGTGGCACCCGTGGAGCGGTGATACCGAGTGGCTGATAGCAACCCTGGACGGTGAGCCGCACCACGTCGGGCCGGTTGAACCTACCGAGCTTGCCCCGCAGCTCTCCCACGACCTGGCCATCGTGGGCACTCAGATAACCGACCAGCTGGGCGATAGGCTGCTTGCCCGTGGGGCGGAAGCCCCTGAGATATTTCGCCCCGGAGACTTCGCCCCACATCCCGCCGGTTGGGCATGTGAGCCCCTGATGCTGGACCAGGGAGTGTCCGTCGTTTTCGGGCCGAACTGCACCGGGAAGTCGCTGCTTGCCATCTCAGTTGCGCTGACGCTTGCCAGTGGCACAGCCATGCCAGGGTTGACGGCGCCGCCGGAACCGGGTGTCACTCTGTATCTGGACGCTGAGGACAGCTGGGGGAATTTCAACTCAGCCGGCCGGGCCATGGCTACCTGCATGGGCATAGAGTGGGGCGCCGGTATCCCCCTGCTCTACTTCCCCACGCACCGGCTGCTGCCCGACCTGGAGCGCACACTGGCCGCTCTGGTGGAGCGGGAAGGGGTGAAGTACATAGTGGCCGACTCCATTTCCCGACTCTTCCCATCCTGCATAGACATGGACGTCGTCAACACCAACTGGCAGATATTGGAGCGGCTGGGCTGCCCGACGATGACAGTGGCACACACCCCCCGCAAGGACAAGTCGGCGGTGTACGGATCCCGCGCCGTCACAGGGAACGCCAGGTTGGTCACCTGTATCTCCACGCCCGACGGCGAGGACGGGCTGCATACACAGTACTGGAGTTGCACCAAGTCCAACGGCCCCGTGGGCTGGCCGGCCCCCCGTGGAGTCCTCTACGACTTCTCCCGGCCGGGAATAATCTCCAGGACGGTAACCGCCGGGAAGCCCGTCGACGTTGCCGCCGCTGATAAGAACATCGCCGCCATCGTTGACGCGCTGGCAGACGGTGTGCAGCTTACTAGGGCGCGGTTGATAGAGAAGACGGGCCTGGGCAAAAGCTCGCTCTACGGCTTGGTAGCCAGGATGTTGACGGACGGCTTACTGGAGAACGGCGGGCGGGCAAAGGGGCCTGTGTGGCTCTCAAAAGCAGACGGCGCGTGATTTTCCAATTTCAAAAACCCTAGTACTCAGTCAACCGCCAAATAACAATTACCCAAACCGACTTGCGGAGGGACGGTCCAAGGCCATCGGTCCGACCCTTCGCTTCCAGACCCTTCCGATTCCGCGGTTGACTGAGTACTAGGGGGATGGAACTGGAAAACGAAAGAGAGGTGGTGGTGTGGGGGGTAGCGGGCCTAATAACTCTAGTTAGGCCCGGCCTCACCACCACCAGCTACGGAGCACCAAAGCAACTGAAGGAGCACAGACACAATGACTCAGACACAGGCGCTTCCCCCCCCGCGCAACAAGCCCTGCTGGACGACCACGACGCCCTGTACGAAGTCCTGCAAGCCGCCATGGCCCAGTACCCCGGCCTGACGGCCCAGGGACGCAACGGCCTGGGAGTCACGCTGCTGAACGAAACCCGGCGCCGTGGCCCACTGGCATCCCCGTCGGGCAAGACGCTCACCCGTTACTGCCAGGCAGTGACGGAACCCGGACGCCGCCCGTTGCCTGCGGACGCGGCCGAGGCGATGCAGCAGGCGGACGAGGCGGCAATCGCAGCGCTGAAACGCCCGGCGTCCCTGCGGATTCTCACCAACCGCTGCCCCAACCTCGGTGCCGCGGCAAAGGCCGCCCTGGGCGCCGGACACGAGGTATCCGTCTTCTACGCCCGTGGTGACACCATGGGACAGCAGGGTAGGGACGCTTACACCGCCGGGAAGAGGTACCTGGTTGGCTGGCCGAGCCGAGCACGACTGTACCCCGGACGAGTAGAAACGCAAGGGGGCGGAATGGCATCGCCGCCCATTAGGGAAAGGAGAGGAGGACAGGTCGACATGGCCCTGCTCATCGACGAACTCAGAAAATCGGGTACCCCAATCAACACATTCTTCAAGGAGTATTTCCCCAACCTGCCGAAGTTGCGCCAAAGCGACTTTCTTCAGATGAAACACGCGCCGCTGTTGGTTCGGCCCACTGTCCCCGGCCGCCCCCAGTCGGCGCTTGTTGGGACCGCGTTCTCCTATCGGGTAAGAACCTGGCTGAACCCGGCGGGGATGGCCCTCGATCTGGAGAGGAAGGGCTGGTTGGACGGCGCACTTCCCCGGGAGATGGACCTCAACCACCGGGCCGCCTGCATCTACTTGGCTTACGCGGACAGGGCTTACCGGAGCGGGATGGATCGTTCAACTGGCGATCCCGGGCCCCACGTGCTTGACGAAGTGGACGCGCTGCACGAGCTGGCAAAGCGAGCTTCCCCATTCGGCCCGCCTTCGGACAGCATCATCCTAGGGCCGGAGATCGGGGGAGGCGAATACGATCTCCGGGCTGACGCCGACCTGATTGCCGATGGGACGGCTTGGAATATCAAGGCGGCCGTCACTCCGGTCGCTTCAGCGCGAGGTCAGAGCGCCATGCTCTGGCCATCGGTGAAGGAGGGCATCGCCCTGGCCCTGCTGGACTGGAACAACGACTACGACCTGAAACACGCCGGAATCTACTGGGGGAGACACGGCGCCGCTACCGTGCTGAGCCTAGATGAAATCGCCGTCCTGGGCGGGAAACCCATCCCTGAGTTGAGAGAACGACTCAGGGACTGGCTGGCCGGAGGGTGGCAGACCGAAGCGCGCGGCGAGGACGCGGAGCCGACAGGCCGGTTCTGGTGGTCCATCCAAAGAGAGGACCTTGCCCGCCGGGTCGCCCCAGCCCTGGCGAGGGAGATGTACGACGCCCTCGCCCTGGAAGATACGCCGCAAGGACACCTCGAAGCCCTCGCTGTTGCGAAGGCGGTGCCGCTGGTGGCGGAGCCGATGGCGGAGCACCTGGTTCGCGCCGTCCTCGCCATAGCCAACGCTGACCTGGAGCGGACCGAACAAGGATTGACCCAGTCGGCGCGAATCTTTCTGGGCGACGCGTACCGCATCAGGGTTGAAGCCTTGGAGCGTGCCGCCGATGACGCGAAGCGGGCTTTGATAGAGCTTGAGAGAGGGGATGCAGAGTGGGTGGCGGCCGCCGTGGCGGCAGCCGAGGCGGAGACAGAAAGGATGTATCGGTATTCCAGCCTCCTGTCCGCTCGCCGCCCGCGCCGGAGCCGCCCCGTCAACGACGCCGATCCCACGCCCATGAGTTCGTAGACAGGGCCCGGCGCTACCTGGCCGAAGGCGACCTGCATCAGGCGTAGGAGAAGGGATGGGGCGCGGCGGCTCACATGGCCAAGTCAGTTGCCCTGGCCCGGGGTGCCACCGCTGGAATTGAAGTGAGCCAAAATCGCTGACTCAGAATTGAGCCACCTCGGCAGCGCTGGCATCATCCGCGAAGACTTCGTGGAGGTGCCTGCCGAGATTGCTGAGAGGTGGAGACTTGAAAGAGATATGCTAGATGAAAGGGCAAGGTTACTCAGCCCGAGCCATTGCCCGGGAATTGGGCCTGGCCCGCAACACGGTGCTCAAGTACCTGAGGTCTCCGGACGCCATGCGGCCCAAGCCGCGACCGCCACGGGGATCGATACTGGACCCTTATGCCCAGCACATTGACCGCCGTACAGATTGTGTTACCCGTGGTGCTCCCCGCGCTAGGGGAGGGGTGTGCCAGAGGAGTTGTGGCCCGCTGCCGGTCCGGGGGCCGGGGCACGCCTTCCCGGCGCAGGTCGGCCTCTGCCAGCTTGGCTTCCAACTTGCGGATGTAATAGGCCGGCATCTCCGGGCTCTTCCACCTGCCGGCATTCATGATCCGGATCAGCGAAAAATTCGCCTGGGCAAGGTCCAGCGCCTGACCGATTCTGGAGCTGTGGCCTCCATAGCGGCCCTCGAGACCCGCATGCTGCGCGCATCTGCGGATCCGGTGGGGCTACCCCCCGCCCCAGGCGGCCCGCCCGCAGGAGCGGTAAGGAGCTGTACGAGAGGATGGTCAAGAACGCGGATACGATGATCATGGGGATGCAGGAGCCGGACCGGGATTCGCACGTTTTGGCCGAAGTGCTGCGGTTCACGGGGGTCGGCCCGGAGGACCCGGGGTACGGGGAATTGGTCCGCCGGTCGGCGACGAAATGACGGCTCGTGGCGGGGTCGAAAGGGGGGTAGAAAGCGGGGTCGAAAGGGGGGTAGAAAGCGGGGTAGAAAGGGGGATTTCAGGCCCGTTTTGGGCGTTGTTTTCCGGGCCTCCGGGCGGTGGCCCGGGATCGGTCTCAAAAAGGCCCCGGAACGGATGGGCGGCGATTTGGCCGTCTGGTTGTAGTGATATTTACCCGATGGGGGTCACCCCCCCTCTCACGGGGGGGTCTTCCCCGTAGCTGGACCGCGACAAATGATTATTGACCCCCCTCCCATGGGGGGGGGTCTCCGCGTAGCTGGACCGCGACAAATGATTAACAGCAAGTTTTTGCAGGTTTTGCAAATCCAAAAATGGGGGGTACGCAGCGCGAAAACGGCCGGAATCAGGGCCGCTGGCGGTCCCTCCCAGCTAGGGGTTGGTATCAATAAGGGCTGGCATTTGGGCCTCATTTCGGGGCCCGCTCCTGGGGGGCGGACCCCCCGTCCCATGGGGGGTGTCTCCCCGTAGCTGGACCGCGACAAACCATTAACGGACGGATGTTCTAACGAAAATACAGGTTTTGTAGCTGAGGCCGTAGCTGGACCGCGAACACAAATTAACAGATTTCGGCGCCCCCCCCCTCTACCCCCCTGGTTAATAGTAAGAATAGGCGTGAAACATACCTTGAGGGTTGTAGTAAAATTTATTGGGCTGATCGACCTCAACGGCCCTGATAGACCGACCATGCGTTCTAGAACGCATGGTGCGAAATCACCCCTCAGAGCCTCTCTTCCGGGTCCCTGAGTCCATCCCCCTGATGGGTCTCTCCCCGACGTAATCCACGGCTTCATCCCGACGTAATCCACGGCTTCATCCCGACGTAATCCACGGCTTCATCCCGACGTAATCCACGGCTTCTTCCGGTGCTCTTTCCCGACGTAATCGCCGCCCTGCTCTGGGCTTCTTCGGAGCAGTCTCCGGTGTTTTAACGGCCCAAATCACGTCCTCTCCCGGCCCGAGTCATGGCCTCTTGTCGGCCCAATCCATGGCCTCTCTTGGCCCGAGTCGCGGCCTTTTGCTGGCTCCGAGTCAGGTCCTCTACCGGGCTTTTCCCGGCGCAATCGACGACCTCACCCGGCGGAGTCGCTGCTTCTTTTACCGGCCCGGGTGAACGGCAGTCTTGGGCCTGATGATGGCCTTCCGTCCAGACGACCAAAGCGGTGCCGGGCGGCGCCCACCGCCGCTGAAGTCAGCACTCCTGCTGGTCTGGGAGGTGAGTGGGAGCGGGGGTGATGATGGCGCCGGAGGGCGGGATGCCGGTGCGGTCCTGGTGATCGGCGGCGAGCTGGAGGAGCATGTCCCACTCGGCCTGGTTTTGGACGGCGCGGAAGGGGTGGGGGAGGAACGATCCCGGGAGGGCGAGGTAGACGGCGTTGCCCTGGCCCATTGGATGGATGTGGGGAGGCCAGTCGGGATCGACGACGGCTTCCTCGATGACGAAGGTGCAGTTGGGGCCGGAGACCTCGGTTATGCGCCCCCGGAACCGGGCGGAGGCGGGGATCCTGGGGTCGTGGTTGGCGACGGTGATGTGGTCGCCTGGGGTTACGGGCTTGCGGCCTCCCTCGGGCAGAGCGATGCCTACGACGAGTATCGAGCGCGACGGGTGGTGGTAGAGCATCGGCTGGCGCGGCTGGTCCAGCTGGGCATCCGCCAGTCCCGCTACTTCGGCAGGGTCAAGACGCGATTCCAGCTGTATCTGGCGGCCACGGTGGCCAATCTGACCCTGGTGGCGGGCAAAATCGGGTTGTCGGGCAGTACCGGTGGCGGCGGAGCAGGCCACTGCGTCGTCCTAAACGATGTCCACGCTGTTGTCGCCAATGCTGCGGCCAATTCGGGCGCTGTCCGGCTCGGACAACTATGGTCCGTGATTTTGCTCACCACAGCTTTACTGCCGCAACTCCATTTCCAAATCAGGGCTTTCCGGCCCGGTTTCTAGGAAGCTACCGGCAGGGGCCGGCCGGCGGATGGCCGGCCCCTGCCGCCGGTTTGGGGGGTGCGTCTGCTGGCACGCCCTTGCCCCCTTGCCCCCTTGCCCCCTTGCCCCCTTGCCCCCTTGCCCCCTTGCCCCCTTGCCCCCTTGCCCCCTTGCCCCCTTGCCCCCTTGCCCCCTTGCCCCCTTGCCCCCTTGCCCCCTTGCCCCCTTGCCCCCTTGCCCCCTTGCCTCAGGGACAGCCGTGCTATTCCTGGGGAAGCTGGAGCCTGCCGCCGTCGTCTTGGTCCACGCGGATATGCTGCACCACCAGCTTTTCCACGTGACGTATGTTGAAGGTGGCGGAGCCCACCCTGAGCTGCTCCTCCCCCGCGAGGTCCCCGTCCCGGCTCTCCGCAGCCTCGCGGGCCGGCCTGTCGCTGTTGCGCGGTGCCCCAGGCTGCCGGTACTGCAGCCGGTTCACCTCCCGCCATTCGTTCTCCGAGTGGCGAGGCTTGATCGGGCGGCGGAATTTCACCTGCTCCACGATGCGCTCCAGGTCCTCGCGCAGGCTGTCCAGTCCCCAGAGGATGTACACCTGTTCGTGGTTGAGGGCGGCACGCTCCATCTGCTCGTCGCGCTCCATGTCGGTTAAGAGCAGCACCCCGCCAACAAAGCCGTAGAAGCCGGTGGCTTCCTCAATGGCGTTGTGCATCTCGGTGCAGCCCTCCGTCGTCTCAGCCAGGGGGGAGTTCACCGGCACCCGCACCTCCTTCGAGGTGCACAGGTGCCACTGGCCGTCATCGTCAAGCATGTATAGGCCACCCTTGACCTGAATAGCCAACCGGCCAAGCATGTCCAGCCAGAGTGCAAAGTCCAGCTGTCTGCCCTCCTTGCGGTACCGGAACTCGTAGAGGCTGTGGCCATCAAGGTCAAGATTCTGCAGGGCGTCAAACACCCTGGCCTCCGCGGCCCGCTTGGGGTCATGCCGGCGGTGCTCCGGAAATTCCGCGGGGTTCATCTTTATTGCCATGATTTCTCCTCGTGTATGTCGTATACGAAAAGCCGCACCACAGGTGCGGCCTTCAGGGTGACCAAATTCCTTGCTGTCCGCGGGACTAGTACCGTGTCCGGCTATTTTTGATAAATATAAGAAAGTGTATAATTAAGGCATTCTTTGATTGTGGGGAGTGTGGGGAATGCCTGCCAAGTTATATCGAGTGAACTTGACCCGAGAAGAGCGAGAACATCTGTTGGGTATTACCCGGCGCGGCAAATCCTCGGGGCGTAAAGTGAAGCGGTCTTTAATTTTGTGTAAAGCCGATGAAGGCCTTACCGACCAACAGGTGGCGGAAGCCCTGATGGTAGGCCCCGCCACGGTCGGCCGGGTGCGGCAGCGTTTCGTGGAAGGCGGGTTGGAGCGCGCCCTGGATGACCTGCCGCGTCCGGGGCAACGGCGCAAACTTGATGGAAAGCAGGAAGCCCACCTGGTGGCCGTGGCCTGTAGCGCGGCCCCGGAAGGGCACACCAGATGGACGTTGCGATTGCTCGCCGACGAGGCGGTGAAGCTGGAATTGACCGACTCTATCTCCCGGGAGACGGTCAGACAGGTGCTGAAAAAAACGAACTCAAGCCGTGGCGGAAGAAGGAGTGGTGCATCCCCAAGGTGAGCGCCGAGTTCGTAGCCCGCATGGAGGACGTGCTGGACCTCTACGCGGAACCCTATGACCCCAAGCGGCCCGTAGTCTGTTTCGACGAGACTTCCAAGCAGTTGGTGGCCGAGAAGCGGGCTCCCATACCGGCCAAGGCGGGACGGCGGGAGCGGTTTGATTACGAGTACCAGCGCAACGGGACCCGGAACTTGTTCATGACTTGTGAGCCGCTGGCGGGCTGGAGGCACGTGGCAGTGACCGGGCGTCGCACCATGGAAGACTTCGCCCATCAGATGCGCTGGTTGTCGGATGCCGCCTACCCTGAAGCGGAGAAGGTCCGGGTGGTGCTTGATAACCTGAACACTCATAGACCCGCCTCCCTGTACGAGGCCTTCGAGCCGAAGGAGGCCAGACGGGTGATCCAACGGCTGGAGTTTCACTATACTCCCAAGCATGGCAGCTGGCTCAACATGGCAGAGATTGAGTTCAGCGTCTTCAGCAACCAATGTTTGAATCGCCGGATTGAAGATGAGGTGTCCTTAAAACGAGAGATTGCCGCATTGGAGACCGAACGAAATCAGGCTGGGGCAACCATCGACTGGAGATTCACTACCACCGATGCCCGGCACAAGCTTCCGCATATCTATCCATCGGTTTCACACTGACCCGGTACTAGCTACATATGCATCCTCCTCCCTGACTTGCGGCTTCCCTGGAGCTTGTGCCAGTGTTCTGGCTTGGGTTATCAAGGGCGAAGCCACGGTTTCCTGAAAGGAAACCGGATTCCACCACCCACACCAATACCTTCATCACGTCCTCTGATTCGCCCCTGCACTTCGTACAGGCCTGTTCACACATGCAGGGCAATACAAATGGCTACTCAAATCCCGCCAGGCAGGCCCGACATCAAATTGTCTTTTAAGGACCCATACACCAGTATTCCCAGTCGCCCCTCAGCGCTATTGCACTCGACGGGCCCCTTCGTGACAAATTGGGGCACAATCCCCGTCAATGCCGGTCCGGGCTGTGAGGCGGGCCGTCTTGGGGGGGGGCGGCGTCTGCGCTGCTCCCTTTGCCTGGCTTAGGGTTACTTCTTGGTGGAGGGGTTGCCCGCAGTCCCCTGGGCCACCTGGGTTCCAGATCGGTCAGTGTGGGCTCCGTCCGTGGAACGCGGAGGCGGGGAAAACGGCTGGGCCGACGGCCTGACGGGCGGCGCGCTGCGCCGGCCCTGAACCACCCACGAAAAACATCCGTAGAGCGGCTCCTCGAGCCGGGCTTGGCCGCTTCCATCGACGGGCGCTGGAACTGAAGCAGGCGGTCATTGAGCCGAACCCAACAAGCTCTCGGCGTCGTCGGCCCCCGGACGTCCTCCAAAGGGAAATAGCGCAAATTTGCACCATTCTTTTACTTGGAGGGAAGCGGCCGCGCTGCTGCGGGTGAGCGGGAGAACAGTGGCCCACGCCGCCAGGGTGCTGTCTGAAGACAGTCCGCCGTTCCGGCGGTGCGGCTGGCGGTGGAGCAGGGACGGATCACGGTCAGCGATGCGTCGAGGGTCATGGACGAGCCGGCAGAGGTCCAGCGCAGGGCTCTGGAACGGGTGACGGGGGTGGGTCCAGGAACCTCGCCGGCGCGGCGCAGGGGGCTGCCCCCGGGGGGTGGATTGCGGAGGTGGGCGAGGTTATCGGCGGTGCTGGGCCGGCCTCATGGCGGGTCTGGCGAACGCCGGCACGAGGGGTCTCACCAGCCGCGCGGACATGGGGGGAGGTGCGGCGGTGGTGGTGTCAGGTCCGGACGCCGGCGCCGGTCACCCTGGGGGTTGGCTGGGGCCTTCTCAGGGCTGGATATCGCGTCCGCCCTGCTGCGGTTGCGGGGGGGGGAGCGTGGCACGGGGCGAACGGCACCCGGGGCCTGCCCTAAATGCCGCTCCGGCGGCCCGGAGAGCCCCGGAAAGGCGGTTATACCGCCTTTCCCGTCTATTTCTACGGATGGGGGTGCTATGGGGCTGAAAACGGCTTTCCGGGACCGGGGACCGTCCGGGCTCATTCTCCCGGGAGGGGGTGGGTTTGAGAGGACCTGGCCTTCAGGGCCGGCCTGGCCCAGGTGCAGCCTGGCCCGGCTGCGGCTCGCAGAGCCGGACAATGTCTTCGGGGACCGTCCAGAGGAGCCGGTGTTTTGGGCTTGGGCAATCCTGACGCCCATTCATCAACGACTTCGTCGGGCACGTCGTCTGTTGTCTCTCCGGACCGGCCAGGACGAGCGCATGGATAGAATTCGATGTTCAGGGATCCAGGAACCACAGGGCCTCACAGACTGAAGAAGCGGAAAGACCGGAGCGCCCTGGTCCCCGTCCTCGCTCTCCTGGCCGGCCGGCGGGCAGGCTTCCCGAAGGCGCCAGGGCTCGCCTGCCGGAATCCGGCCACCACGCCCGGCCACCGGACCGGCTGGGTCATGAGGAGGGAGGCCATCCCCCCTGCGGCCATCTCGTGCAGCCGGCCCAGTCCGTCATGACCGCTCGGGGTTCGCCCGCCCGGCGTTTGACCGCGGGCTTCCTCTGCTTCGGGCTTCCGGTTCTCGCTGCTGGTCGGCACTGGGGGCCTCCCGTCGAGTCGTCCTCTTTTGCCTTGAGTCTACCAACGGGCCCTCAGGCCCCCTTTAGCGATAAGCGCAGGCCCTTTTTCCGGCCCTTTTGAGGGGCGGATCTGGCGGTCCGGGGGATGGGTTCCGGGGCCGTCCTTCGGGAGGTCTTTCGGGGAGTCCTGGGCGGCCGTTTTCGGGTCACGGGCCAGGGCCTGAATAATTGAATCGCCTATATATAGGAAAAATAATTGGGGGGGTCAAAAAATAACAAATATTTTGGCAATTCAGGCGATTCGGCAATTCACAGCTCGAATCCGTATCTGGAAAGGCCTGTTTTCTGAATTGCCACTCCATTTGGCCCGCAATTCAGGCAATTCACAATATCGGGTGAACCGCCCGGATTCGTATCTGAAAGGGCCCAAAGTGGAAAATGCGCCCTCGCGCCTTAAAGGCCTTTAATTGGATTTGAGGGGCAAAAATTCCAGAAGTAATGCCGCAAAATCCAGAAGTAATACCCCAAAATCCAGAAGTAATACCCCAAAATCCAGAAGTAATACCCTCAAAACCAAAAGTAATCGGTTCCGGAATTCGTCGAAACCTCCGATTAATGCCGGTTTTAGCCCGTTTTGGCCAATTCAGGCGATTCGGGCGATTCTCCGGCAATTCGCCCGCAAGCTCTCCGGAGGGCTTGCGGGGCTTGTTCGAAAGTTGGTCGAAGGGGCGGCCCGTGGCCTGGACCTCCGTCCGTTATTCCCCGGTGTCCGCCGGGGGCGTCCGGCCGGTGATCCGGGCGGCGAATTCGTCGTCCGGAGAGATGTCGGTTGGGAGTCGGAGGTGCGACGATGCCCAGATACATGGCTTTTGCCCTGGAAACGGTAGATCCCTTCCCCGAGGACAGGAACTGGAGGGAAGTCCGCCCTCTGGGAATCGGCTGCGCCGCGGCCTACGCGTCTGACCTCAGAGCGCCCATCTTCTGGTGCGAAAGGAACGAGCGGGGTGGGGTCGAGGAGAGAATGAGCCGGGCATCCCTGCGGGGGCTGGTGCGAACACTGGCCCAACTGACAGCGCCCGACCCCCGGGCGCCTCAATTGGAGCCCTACACCCTCCTTACCTGGAACGGACTCGGATTCGACTTCGACATCCTCGCGGAGGAGTCAGGATTGCAGGATGAATGCCGGCACATGGCCCTCAACCACGCGGACATGATGTTTCACATCTATGCGAAGCTCGGGCACCCGCTGGGACTGGCCAAGGCGGCAAAGGGGATGGGGACGCCGGGGAAGGCGGAGGGTATGGACGGAGCCATCGCCAACGAGATGTGGAGGAATGGAGACCGAGTTCCTGTGATCGAATACTGCGGGCAGGATGTGCGGAGCACCCTGGCGCTGGCGGAGGCCTGCGTTGAACAAGGGCACCTCAGGTGGACCAGCAACAGGGGAAACCTGAGGGTGTTCCCGGTGGAGACCAGATGGATGCTGGTCAGGGAAGCGATGGACGAGCCGCGCCCCGACACGTCTTGGATGACCGACCCGTTGCCGCCTGAGAACTTCACGGGGTGGCTCCACAGGCAGGACGCCCGGAGAGCACTCACCGGAGAGCACTCAATTGAAAATATCGCCCGCTGACCTTTGAGTTATTCGTGCCTTTGGCTTCTCATCCCCCGTTCATGCCTATGAACACCCCTATTGCTCCCACGATCATGCTGAACGCCATGGTCCATCCCCCGAAGAACAACAACGGTCCCGGGACGTCGGTCACCAATGCGAATGCAACCATGGTTAAGACCGGGATCATGAACATGGCTCCTGCTGCTGTCAGTATCAGGCCGCTCATGTGTTTATTCTCCCCATGATCGGGACGTCATGGGTCGCCGTGCAGGGGTCACTGGTCAGTTGGGTCCACAATGGATGGCGCCTGGCGAGCCCCACACCCACAGTGGGGCTGTCTTGGAGGTCGCCTCAGCCCCGCAGGGTGGCGCGTCGTCCTTGGGTTCTCTGCCATGGTCGTGGGTGGCTTGATCCTGACTGACGAGTACTTCCTCGGGCCGGATCGCTGAGGGCCCGGGCGGATCTGACCAGTCTCGCCGGCGTTGTGATTTGAAAGCCTGCTCCAGGCTTCTACAGGGGTATCCGCCGTGTGGATATTGGGCGTCACCATCTTGCTCGGAGTGAGCGTGTTCCTCTTGGGAACGTGGGGTTGGACCGGATGTGAAAGAATGGGGACCCGGGACGCCGGGGCGGCCCGGTCCGTCACCTTATCCCTGTCTCCGGCGGGGCCGGGGTGGGGAGCGGAGCAGGTCGGCAGTTAACGAACATTGGCGAGTTTCCCGATGGTATGAGGGGGAGGTTCGTATCTGCCAGCTTCCCAGTTACGGAGTGTCTGGACGGAAAGCGGCAGATACCTCAAACCGAGGTTTCACCGTAGTCAGGAAACCAAGGCTTGGTGAGTGGCCTGTGGGCGGCCGAAATTCAGGCCGCCGAGGGGGGATCGCTGTTAGCTCCTGGGGCTCGGTGAAGCAGGTCTCTATCTGGAAGGCTGGTATTCAGCTGTCGGCCGTTAGCGGTCTGGTCCTAGTTGTTGCCACCAACCCATGACGAAACCGAGAATACCAATGGCGATGGGGATTCCATAGGCGAATAGCCGGAGGACCACTTCTCTTTTCTGAAGTTGTTTTTTCTTGGATGCTTTTTGGCTCATAGGTCATGCTCCTTCGAGCCACCGGTCTCTATTCCGAAGTGTGGCGGGCGTGGGCTCGTTGAAGGGCTCTCCCTTTGCCTCGGCAGCCAGCCGCCGTTCGTTCCATGTTTCCCATCTGGCGTGAGCCTCGGCCGAGCCTTGTTTGCGGCCCTCTTCGCGGATCTTTCTCATGGCCTCTTCCTCGCGCTTTATCCGCTTTGCCCTGAGGGGGTTCAGGTATCTTTCCTCGATGTATCTTGCTACCACCATGGCCAGTCTCCCTCCCTCTGCGGTCGCCAGCGACAATACCGCGGCGGCCGCGCCGGTGACGGCTGTCTGGGCGATTATGTTCCTGATTATTGTTGCGCTCTCCCCGGTTTTCAGCACCAGGGTCTCGTGGTAGGCGAGAAAGGCCAGTCCTGCGAAAAAGATCCGCTGAGGAGACGCTGAAGAGGTTGCCTGCTCGCTCTTTGGGATGCTCCAGATGGACTGGCGGTCTCCCCCGTGTTTCCCTTCCGGTTCCTGCATATCTTACCCCTGAGTCTGCGGGTTTGCCCCCAGGACCTCCAGGACGACAGCTTGCAGGAGCTCCGGCCAGTTGGCCGTTGGGGTTGGCATGCTCACCAGACCGCGCGGCCGCAGTACGGGCAGGGTTCCCGGACCACCCGCCGCCAAGCAGCTCCGCCCAAGGCGGAGATCTCCTGCAAGCAGTTCACGCAGCCGCCGCGGTACCAGCCATGGTCCTTCAGGTCCTCGGCGACCAGCTCCAGGCAGTCTTCGCAGCCGGCCACCCGGCTCGGGTCGTCGCTGTAGATCGCTGTTGAGGACTCGTTGCCGCAGAGCGGCCGGTCTCCTGGCGCGTGGTGGATTACCCGCGGGGGCGTGTGGCCCTGAGTCGTTGCCATCGTCGAACTTCCAAGGCGGGCAAAAAAGAAGTCCGGCGGGCGGCTGACACACCATGCGGCGACGCTACCGGCCCCTGTTGGGCAAGGGCTGGTGGCAAGGCCGAGATGGTATGTTCAGACACCTACCGGCTGGGCGGCCCGGGTGTTCCAATCACCCGGGCGGCTTGACCCAGCAGAAAGGATCATCCCTTCTCGTTCAGGACGCGGCAGAGGGCTGCCCAATTGGGCCGGGCGTCCGTCGTGGGAGTCGCGGCGTAGCAGACCCGCACGATGTCATCGGGGGCCGCCCGTTTGCGGCTGGCCGTCGCCCTCGACAGGTGGATCTCGTCCTCCCGGTGGAAGGCGAACTCCCCCGGTTCGGGCTCTTGGAACTTCCAGACGTGGTAGTGGCTCACTGGGGGCCCTCCTGCAGTTGGTGACGCAAGTGTCTCACCCGTCGCCGCATAACGGAAGTGTCTCACCCGTCGACCCCGTAGTACCTGGCCACCGCGCCGCGGCTCGCCCTCTGGCCTTTTGGCCGCTGGAGTACCGGGCGGGCATCGAGGGCGACTGCCATCTGCCGGCGTTCTGCAGGTCCGTCAGCTCCGTCCCGGCGTGGAGCGCCGCGGCGCGGACCTTCCGGCCGACCTGTCCGTCGGAGATCCCGAAGACCGGGGCCTGCGGGTCAAGGTAGGCCGGCCGGAGGGCAAGCAGGTCTTCGAGCGGCGCACCTCGGGGAGAGCCCCCCTGGCGCCGGAGGCCTGGAAGGTGACGTCCTCCCACCGGAGATCAGCCGCTTCGGAGCGGCGGAGCGGCCCGTCCCGGAGCACAGCGCAGATCGCCACGTCGACGCGCCCCCGCCTGTCGGCCGCTTGGGGGGTCCCCAGGGGCTCCGCGTTCAGTGGCTTCGGCTGGCGCTGCGGTCGGGTGTCGGCCCTGGCCAGGCCGACCAAAGCCTCCTTGTCTCGGCGTGGGAGGCGACGTCCTCTTCGCCGGCGCGGCGGTGGGCGTCGGAGATCCCGGCCCGGGCCCTGGGAGACCTCAGGCAGGAGGAGCTCCGTGTACATTGCACCTGCAGGTCCGGGGTCCGGGCCGAAGTCGAGGGCCAGGGGCAGGACGGCGGCGTGGTGATTGGCCATGGTTCTCACCTCCTGCCGTGACGCTGCCACATGGGGTTTTGCGGCCGGTTTGTCGTTAAGCGGCGGAGGCCCGTTAAGTGCAATTACCGGGCGCCGCCGCGGGGTGGTTCCCGGGAAACGCTCATCTTTGGCAAGCTGGTTTTCCCGGGAAAACCGGGCCCGGTAACCAGGGTGCCGCCCTTACGTTGGTGTTATGGTGCATAGGTGCATGAGGACTTGGGTAATATGGTGGTACGTAGGAGTGCAGCGGTTATGCCGGTGATCGCCATAATCAACCAGAAGGGCGGGGTGGGGAAAACGTGTTTGGCCACCAACCTGGCTTCAGCTCTACGGAGCCAGGGACCGGTGCTTCTACTGGACTGCGACCCTCAAGGCAGTGCATCGGGCTGGGCTGCCTTGGGTCCCCAGCCACGTCTGAATCTTTCGGTTGAAGGCGTGGAGGCTGGGGCATTGGTCCGGCGGGTACGGACGGCAATCGATGAACAACACTGGATCGTCATAGATTGTCCGCCTGGAATCACCCGGGTGAATGCGGACGCCATACGCGTGGCCGACGTGGTGCTGATTCCCTGCAAGCCCCGCGTTTGGGATGCATGGGCCTGCGAGGATATCGTCGCAGCCGTAAAACTGAGGCAGGATGCCAATCGCGGTTGGCCCAAGGCCGCTTTCATCATCACCATGGGGCGCCCGCGAACGCGTTTCAGCCAGCAGATCGGTGCAGCCCTGGCTGAACTGGGGTTGCCCATCTATCAGTCGCGCACCACGGAAAGGGAGTCCTATGCGGTGGCGGCCGGCGAGGGCCAATCGGTGCTGGATGGCCGGGACCGGGTGGCCAAGGATGAGATAAGCGGCATTTGCGACGAGATCATGGAGATGTGTGATGACCTTCTCACGAAGACCCGAGTCACCGGATAGCCAAGAGCGGAGGGAGGCCTTTCGTGAACAGGCGGCGGCACCGGATGTTACTGTGCTGCATTGTCGAATCCCGTCTGAACTGCACAGGCGGCTGCGACACTTGGTGGTGGACGAAGACTCCAGCGTGACGGCCAAGGTGATTGAGATGATCCAGGAGGGGCTTGAGAGGCGAGGCCGTTAGGCGAGACTGCGCGGTGATATGGTGCAAAGGATATCAGGAGCACCGGTGCAATGGTGATCCAGTTATGTCCAATGGATACAGCGAACGTTCATCCACGCAACATACTGGGAAGTAGGAGCTCTTTTGATCGGGAACGGCTCAGCCCGTTCGGTTCACTCAGTAGTCGGTGCTGGGAACCGGTCAGCCTGCTGCATGTCCGCAGCAAGTGTCCTCATCAAGCGCTTAAGTAGGGCGCTTCAATGGGGTCCACCTCAAAACTACGCGGAACCAGTCCGGTAAACGCGTCTGCCATGCTCTGCGATCAACTACGTTGAATAGCTCTCTCGATGGCTTCGACGGCCCGCTCCAGTTCCCGCTCCGGGTTGCGGAACCAGTCAGTGCTCCAGATGCGATGCAGTTCCCAGCCGAGGCCGCGCAGCACCTCTTCCCGCAGGCGGTCGCGGTCCCGGGCCGAACGAGAACTGTGATATGAGGCCCCATCGCATTCTATGCCGATGACGTAGCGGCCGGGGCTTTGTGGATCTACGATTCCGATATCGATGAATCGTGCGGCGGCGGTGACTTCCTGATGAACTTCGTAGCCACGTTCTTCCAGCCGCTTCGCCACCGCTCGCTGGAAGGGCGACTCCACAGCGAAAGCGCCCTCGTAAGGAACGTCCCCGGGCATCACTCCCGTTTCGGCGTAGGTCAAAAACGTCTTCAGCGCCCGCACGCCGGAGGCCCTGGAGCGTTCGATGTCGATGTCGTCGGCGCGCAGGTTGGTGAAGACATGACACTGCTGCTTAGCCCGGGTAATCAGGACGTTCAGGCGCCGCTCTCCGCCGTTGCGGTTGATGGGACCGAAGTTCATCGTGACCCGTCCGGCTGCGTCGCGCCCGTAAGCAACGCTGATGAAAATGACGTCGCGCTCATCGCCCTGGACGTTCTCCAAGTTCTTGACGAAAAATGGCTCCTCAGGATGGGATGCGAAAAAATCCTCGCCAGAGTCGTCCTTTAACCGGAGCAGTTCCAACTGGTCCTGAATCGCCCGGGACTGGCCTATACTGAAGGCGGCCACACCCAAGGACAATTCCGGTGTCCGGGCCGCGTGCTGCATCACCGCATGAGCGACGGCTGCGGCTTCCTGCTGGTTGGTGGCGCTCCTGCCGCGGTCGAATGAGGTATCGGACAGGTGATGAAAGCGTAGCCCGGCGACTTCCCGCCCGGCGTCAGGACTGGGGAAGACCACCAGTCGGTTGTCATAGAATTCCCGGTTGGACACGGCGATGAGGGACTCATGCCGGCTGCGGTAATGCCAGCTCAGTTGGCGCGACGGCGCTCCTCTGGCACTGAACAGCCCCAGAACGCTTTCGATATCGGAGGTCACGCTCTCGTCTTCATCGACTGAGTCCTCGCTGGACTGGGCCACGCGGTCGAAGAAGCTGGTGGGCGGGAGTTGCCTGCTGTCTCCCACCACCACGGCCTTATGCGCCCGCATCAGGGCACCCAAGGCATCCACCGGCCGCACCTGGCTGGCTTCGTCAAACACCACCAGGTCGAAGTTCACGCTGCCCGGCGCCAGATAGTTTGCGATGGAGAGGGGGCTCATCATGAAGACGGGCTTTAATTCCTGAATGACTCCCCCGGCTTCCATCAGCAACTGCCGAATGGGTCGATGACGGGTTCTCTTCTGAATTTCACGCTGCAAAAACCGCAACTGCTCCAGCTGTCGCCGAATTAGCGCGGTTTCGGAGTCCACGTCCTCGTCGCCGCGAAGCCGGGGAAGGCGGGCGGGCAGTTTGTTCACCCGAGAAGGACCGCACCGGTGGGCTGCCGAGACGCGGCCGCGGTTGTGTGCCAGTGATTGCCGGTCGATGGCCCGGAACCGTCCGATGCGGCCCTCGTGGACCTGGCCGTCAAATTCCAGCAGAGCAGTCCGCTCGCTTAAGGCGGTTTCCGCAATGCTCTCGTACCAGGCCCGTTCGAACCACCCGGTCAGCGATTCTGCTGCGCCGGGTATATCCTGCGCAGCGACTGCCACCGGACGCAGCCGTTGCGCCAGAGCGGCATCGCCACCGGCGTTGAACCCGATGATGTCCTGGATTTCCGGCAGGCTAGCGGTCCAGCCGCTCAGTATGTCCCGCTGCCCGGCGAAGGGCAACGCGGCCAGCCCGCTGGGAGAACCGAAGCGCAACTGGTTGTCCATGTCCAGCGCCGATTGCAATGGGTGGACGTTAGCCGGGTGACTACCCAGAGCCTGGCCCAGGTCGCCAATCCAGGATTTCAGATTCCGGTCAGGACATTGGACGGTTCCCGCCCGCCGCTGCATTTTCCGCAGAAAAAAGGTAACTCCGGGCGGGACACGCCCCTCTCGGGCACCGTCCAGCAGATCCAGCCACCATCGGACGGCTGGGGTTATGGCGTCCCATTCGGTGCCCTGCCCCTCCCAGCGTTGGTCCAATACCAGTGCGGCGTCAGAGTGGTGGCCATTGATTCTCGCCACAGTTTCATGCGGGCGCAGTCGCTCCATCCATTCCGGGCATGGGCTGTTGTTAAACCCCGATCCACCGAAGGAGGGCGTGTAGCGGGGTCCTGAAGATACAAGAAAATGCTCCTGTGCCTCTGGGATAATGGTTTTCGAGACAGAAAACCGGTCCCAAAGCAGGAGCACCCAACAGATGCTATCACGCAACCACCCCGACCGTATTCGCATCGTCTTTGACGACCACCGTCTGGTGGCCAATGCCGGCCTGCTCCTGCCGGCCACTCTCGCCCAACACCTGGGCCTGGGGGAACTCGTAGACCATCACCTCAATCTCGGCAGCGCGCCGGGCCGGGCCAACACCGGCGACAAGATGCTGACCCTGGTTGCCTCTGCCCTGGCGGGCGGCGATTGCATTGACGACGCCGATGCGCTGCGCGCCGGTGGGACCGCCGGTATTCTCGACTGCAGGGTCAAGGCGCCATCCACCCTGGGCACTTTCTTGCGCAGCTTCCGCTGGGGCCATGTCCGTCAACTGGACCGGGTGAGCCGGGAGTTGCTGGCCCGGGCCTGGGCCGCCGGGGCGGGACCCGGCGACGCGCCGTTCACCATCGACCTGGACTCCACCATCTGCGAGACTTACGGACTGGCCAAGGAGGGGGCGCGACACCACGGCTATACCGGCAAGCGGGGCTATCACCCGTTGCTGGCCGTGGCCGCCGGCACCGGGGACGTGTTGATGTCCCGGCTGCGCGAGGGCCGGGCCAACACTGTTCGGGGTGCCGCCCACTTCCTGCGCGAGACGGTGGGACGGGTGCGCTACGCCGGCGCCAGAGGTCAACTCACGGTGCGGGCCGACAGCGGGTTCTATGCCCACGCCATCGTCGCCGTCTGCCGCAAGATGGATGTCCGCTACTCCATCACCATCCGCCAGCACAAGAGCCTGCGCCATCTCATCGAGGCCATACCCGAGACGGACTGGACGCCCATCCCCTACTGGATGGACGGTGCCGCCGATGTGGCCGAGACCACCTACACTCCCTTTGAGAGTGAGCCCGGCGCTGCCCCGGTGCGGCTCATCGTCCGACGGGTGAAGCCCACGCCCGGTTCCCAACTGGCCCTCTTCGCCAGCTACAGCTATCACGGCTTCATCACCGACCGGGATGAGGAGACTCTCGAACTGGAGGCTGACCATCGCCGCCACGCCGAGATTGAGAATGCGATACGCGACCTCAAGTACGGCGTCGGGCTGAACCACCTGCCGTCCGGCCGATTCGCCGCCAACGGGGCTTGGCTGGCGATACAGGTGATGGCGCACAACTTGGCCCGCTGGACGGCCCGTATCGGCCTGGGTGAGCAGATCGTGACCACCAAGACGCTCAGACGACGGGTCTTCGCCCTGGCCGGACGGCTCACCCGCTCCGCGCGCCGGCTGACCCTGCATCTTCCCAAGGGTTGGCCATGGGAGGAGAAGGTCAGTCGCGCCTTGGCCCGGTTGCGAGCCATTCCACTCCCGGCCTGACGGCGCCCGTCCGCCAGTGTCCCAACGTCCCCGCAAACTGAACGTCCCCGCAAACTCGCGCCAGTCCGGTCCGCGAGCGCCTCTTGCCGTGTCCTCTCCCGCCATCTCGCTCACCACAGCCACTGTAGGCCGCCATCGGCGCCCCCAAAAACACCTGCAGACCGCCGCCAACCCCCCATCTACCCAAATTCGAGCCCGGACCATCGCGCTTGTAACTCCCCCACCCCCCTTCCGGCGTCCTCACGCCGTCCATCGGTGGATTCGGGTTTAGCCGCTCAGGGTAATGCTGTCTTCAGCGAGCTTGGCCCCGAATCGACACGTCCATTTAGGCAGTATGTTCCATGCACTTGAGGACTCAGAGTCTTGGCGTCTTACAGAGTGATGTAAGTCATCCAGTTGGCCCATCGATGACTAGCGAGACGTATTCGGACTCGTAGAGTTTCTGTTGGTTTCTAACAGCAAGGCGTTGCAGACAGTACAGTTGCCAGTACTCCTGCCACAAATCAGACTGCTGTTCGAGATACTCGACTACCAATCCTATGTTAGGATGCTGAGCATCCTCCCACGAGATCATCTGGGAGTGCGATAACCATCGCTTCGTGTCGAGAAGCTCACTCACCGTTAATGTCCAGCTACCACCCTTGCGGAACATTCCGCGCTTCAGGAGGTCCTCGGCGCACTGCTTCGCACGTTCTCTAACCGCTTGACACAGTTTGACGGTGGCCGGGTCAAGCTTGCGAAGCATCATCTGGGCCGCGACGTGGTCGGGATTCTGGTCTACCTTATAGTAGTGTTCATCGTAAGCGTCAAGATAGTTTTGCACCGGCTGCCACCTGATGAGCCCATTGCTATCGGCGAAGCGCATCTGAGGGTCAATCGGCCCGAGTTCAGACATGTCGCTCATCACAACGCAGTCGGCACCCAGAACCATGAGCGTGCCAGCGCTCTTCGCGAATTCCGGAACGACGATGTGAAACTCTGCTTGGCCAACTTTGCTCCTCACCATTCGGATCAGTTTCTCGGCGTCGTCAATACTGCCCCCAGGAGTGTGAAGAAGAAGTTCCATGTCTTCGCCCGGCGTAACATTGTGAAGGAGGTCGACGAATGGCATAGTGTCATTCTCGTCGATCATGCAATCACTGCCGGACACGTAGCAAATTAACCGGCGCCCAGTGAGGTCTTGGATTTGCTTGATGATCTCTTGCCGTTGGTAACGCGCGGCGCTGTTTGCTTGGAACAAGGGCGTCCTTGTTCCGGGCGTCGCTGAACGTTCGATAGCGGCGTCGGTTCGGCCCGGCGGAATGTCAGCAGGGTTGACTGGTGTTGGTTGCTGTGTCATTTGGTCACTCTCCGGTCGTATTGGGCCCAACTTATCCTGCCGTCGCGGACGACGAAGTGGCAGCGGCGCTCCGGGGTGATGTAGTTAATGCTGGGGCGGATTGACAGCGGTTTCAAGCAGGCGACACTCCAGGATGGGTGCCTGGATCGGTCCAGATTCACCATCAACCGGTGTCCATTTCCGCAGGGACAGTCTAAAGCGGCCCAAGTTGCTCCCCCTGGAGGGCCAATGAGGACAACCCCCTTGTCAGGAAGTCGTACTGGAACCTCATCGCCCGCGCTGACCTGTCCGACAACTCGCCAGGTGTGCCACGGGAGAGACAGCGATTTCCACCAGGCAATCAGCTTCTTCATCCTTGCCATATCTGCTCCAAGAACGGCGCAGTGACACCAAGCCCCAATTTACCTGTACTGAAATGGCAATAGTGCCCGTCGCGCGGGTCTTGGCCGTTGGTTGACACCTCTCGCTCGTGCGCCCGGATCAGTATCTCCGTGGGCTCAGGCTCAGGGCCGTAATGAATGAGCCGTTCGAGCAATTCGCTTACGGCCGCTGCTGCGACCTGCGTAGTAAACGCCACTACTGCTGGCTCAACTCCTTCCAGAGCGGGAGCGTAACCCTCGCCGGCGCGCCGGCGGTGCTCGTCCGGATCGAGCATCTCGGCGGCCGCCTGCTGGAGGTCGATACGATTGCGGCAGACTAGGCAGGCGGCACCGGGGGCAAGCGCTGTCACGCGCCCGTAGATTCCGTCGAGCTGGCCGCCACAGCTACTGCTCAGCAACACACCGCAGTCGATGACGGGAATCAATAAGTACGAAGCGATGCGGGATAGCACTAGACGCCCTGCGTTGTCGTCGGTACAGCCGAAGACTACATCGGCGTTGAGCAACAGTTTGGCCGTGGCTTCCAGTGTGATTTTGGACTGTACGGCAATCACTTCTGCATCGGGGGCGATCCGGCTCACATGGGCGGCGCTAACGTTCACTTTAGGCTTGCCGATGTCCTCCGGGAAGGACCCGTATACGCGCGTGAGGTTGCTGGCCGTCAACATGTCGGGGTCGAACAAGAGGAAATGGCGTACGCCAAGGCGCACGAGCTGTTCGATGACGGCCGATCCCGTACCACCGCAGCCGACGACGGCGACGCGCAGGTCCCCCAGGATTTTTTGGATTCCGCCGCCAAAGGCGCGAATGTTCCGGTCGAACTGCTCGGAGGGTGGCCTTGTCGAGCGGAGCCAGTTCTGGGCGAGCGTGAACCGAGGTCCGGTCACCCAGAGGCGATCAATGTCGGCACGCCTGTTGGCTGACTCGATGTGGCCGGTAAAGCAGAGCTGCCCCTCCGTTCGGGCGAGGACGAGAGCTCCGTACAACGGGCTTCCCGAACGGAGCCGGAAAAGGTCAGCAAGCTCTGCGTCTACGATTTCGTCACGCCAGCTTGGCCGTGGTGAGGACTCATTCCCAGGGTGCGTATGTAACCAAATCGGGACAGACTGATCGGCCTCCGCTGCAGCGAGGGCGGGCACATAGCCGTGGGAGGCGATACTCAGCGCCTGGGCATCGCGCACCCGGTAGGCGTCGTCCGGCACCCAGTGCGTCTCGCGTGCGAGCAAGCGGACATCTCCGTCGGGTGTTTTTACGTGCCGCGCCAGCAGTACGCCGGCGGTCTCGACATCAGCCGCGACCGCCTCGAACAGCTCATCTGCGATCTGTCCCGGCAACACAAGTGTGACTGTCATAAGGCATTCTCGGGAACACCACGTTCCACGTCTTGCCGAATCAGGGTGAGGTAGCTCTCAAGGCCATCGACTCCTGACTGCCACTGCGTGCGCTTGAAGTGCCGCGACCAGCGTTGCCAGCTGCGCCCAAGATACGTCTCGACAACAGTGGTGGCTGGCAGGTGTTGGCCGTCGGCCAAGTGAACCGGCGGGGAGAACCACCACATATCGGGCTGGACATCCGGATAGCCAGGGCTGAGCCGAATCAGGAGATCCGACTTATCCCGATCTAGCCCTCTCGGAAGCGGCCACTGTGGCAACACGACGCATATCATACCCGCCTCTGTGACGATTTCGTGTGCAATACCTCGGTCATTGAGATACTCGATGTCGAGGCTTGGGAGACTCACGGTGAGTGCCCTGTGGTGCAGCGGCCAGCGAGGTTGATGCCAGGGTTGATGGTATTGGGCACCGTGAAGAAGCGAAGACCGTCGCTAATTTCGATCCTGTCTTCGTCTTTAATTTTGCGGTCATTGTGGCCAGGAATGACTTCGAAGAGGTCGCGGTCGGGCGGGATCGGCGGCGTCGGGAGATTACGGAGATCAGCTCCACTGAGTCGGGTTTCCGACAATTTATAATGTACGCGGTCTATTTGGATGGTAAAAACCTTTTCGTCATCAGGCTTCTCGGAACCATCCTTGTCGGGTTCAGGTTTACTCAAGCCATCTGAGTCTAATGTGTTTTCCGTAACCACGATGTCTCTCCTTTCTTAAGTGATACAACGATACCATACCACCAATATACCTCGGCTGATAGCAACTTGACAACCGCTTGCTCCAATTGCAAAATGCGAGGTATGAAACCGTTAAAAACGATGACAATTCGTCTGTCTGCCGACCAAGCAGAAGAGTTGAACACGATCGCGGCCGTCGACGGTCAGCCGGTTTCGCAGGTGATCCGCCAGGCAATCGCGGGGCACATCGAGGAACGCAAACGCGACGACGTGTTTCAGGACAGCCTCCGTCAACGCATTGAGCGTGCTGAGCGCATGCTAACGAACAACAAGAAGTAGGGGCAGTCTCCAAGAAAACGGCTCCGTTTGGCTTCTCTAACTTCGGCTGCTGCTGGTGCTAAGGCTCGGAGGTGGTGACTCTCGCGAGGGTCCGTCAACGCGTGGCGGCATCGCCGATGGGCGGCGTCCCTGAGCATTCGACGCATGACCGGCAAAAACAGGCAACCGAGTCTTGTCTGGCTTGGTACCTTGGCTTCTCCGTCTGGTGTACGGGTCGAAGACCTCAGCCTTGACGTCGAACATTACCTCGACAGTCGGGATGGGCAGTAGTACTGCGGTCGAAGTCTGGGTCGATACGCAGGAACATCTTTTGGGCCTCGGTTCTTGATTTCGCTGGCCGAAGAGATTAAGCACGCGGTGGAGATTTTGGATCAAGCCTCACACCGGCCATAGGCCTAATTATTAACTGCGGCCGAGAATCCATATTGGTGTTCTCGACTGTTCCGCCCTCCCTCTCCGAGAGGGAGGGCTATGGCTTGGTCGCGTTCGACCTGAGCTTATCAAACAATAAACGGGAGATCGGGTGCTTGCCCGCCTCAGGTCTCTGGGGAATTGTCGGCGGCTTATTGCCTCGATGGACGATAATCCCTCAGGATGCCTGTGCAACTACATTCACGCTTCCGAGCACGGTAGCCTGGATATCGCACTGCCCGGAATGGACTCCAAGGGCTAAAGTTTCTGTACCATATTCCGATGAGGCAACATGACCGACAAGGCCAATTATCGTTGATCAACAGCCGAGCAGCTGGATGACCCGATAGCTTTCGTCCCGGGCAACCGGTGGCCACCTCGGCTCGCTTTTATATTGCACGCCGGTCGCGTACACACTGATGGCGTCCGCGTGCCGTTTGATCGGCGAGCGGACGTTTCTACACCTGGTGGAGCTAGACTGGAATAGGCTATCGAGTCTAGCCTAGGCCCGGCCGTCTCCAGACACTGTGAAAAGTTCACCACCCTGAGGTCGAGAGCACCTCTGCCAATGAGTTCTGCTACGGACACATAGGTAGAAGGCCGTAGGCACAATAAAAGAGGTATGACATGGGTATCAACTCGCTAACGCACAGGGACGACGGTTCCAAAGTCGCGGTTCCCGTTTCTACCGACGATTGGCAGCAGTGGGTGAGCGCAGGCAGAACCCGAAACTGGATGCTGGACGACCCGCTCATAGACTGGTTGCAGCTGTACGGCAAAAGCCGGGATTACCTGCTTAAGCAAGAATTGGCCGGCTACGACAAGGACCTCGACTTCCTTGAGTTTATTTTCGATAAGGGCAGAGAATTCGAGGCCGGCATACTTCGGCTGTTTCACGACCAGTACGATGTGACTACGGTCGCCCAGGACTACTGGGAAATCAGCAGTCTGGGCAAGGCTGAAGAGACCTTTGAGGTGATGAAGCAAGGTCTGCCCATTATCTACCAGGCCGTATTATGGGACGCCCACAATTTGACCTACGGTTCGCCCGATTTTCTGGTGCGAAGCGATGTCCTGTGCGAGCTGTTTCCTGAGTCAATTTCGGAACAGGATGCAGCGGTATCCGCGCCCGGCCTGGGATCAAACGGCTGGCACTACCTCGTGGTGGACACCAAGTTTACGACGCTGCACCTGAACGCCAGCAGCACCGAGTTGGCCAATGAGGGCAGCGCCCCCGCTTATAAGGCGCAGGTATATATCTACAACCGGATGTTGGGCCGACTGCAGGATTTCGAGCCGCCCAAATCATATCTGCTGGGGCGCGGCTGGCAGCGGAAGCAAAGTGGGGTCACCTATCGCTGTTCCAATGCGATGGAACGGTTGGGGCCGGTTCCCCAGGATGGAACTGTCGCCAACGGAGTTCCAATCGCAAACGCCGTGGAAGACGCCCTATGCTGGATACGAAGGGTTCGCACCGAGGGCAAAGACTGGCAGCTTCTGCCAGAGCCGTCAGTTCCCGAGCTTTATCCGAATATGAGCAATACTGACGACGCCAATATGATGCTGGAAATTAGACCCGCCGAACTGGAACCGGGCTTTGGCGAGGAAGAGCCGGCCGGCCGATGGGTCGGTGCGAAAAAGTCCGCGGCCAGTGAATTGAAAGAATTGACCCAAGTGTGGCAAGTAGGGGTCGGCAAGCGCAAAGAGGCCCACCGTGCCGGCATTTATAGATGGGACGATCCGCAAATTACACCGGCGGCTGTGGGGGTGAACGGTCCAAAAACCGGTCCTACACTCGCCCAGTTATTGACAGTCAACACCGACGACGGCCCGGCTGTTCTTCCCTTGCGAATCGAAAAAACCAGGGACGAATGGCAGCCGACACCCGGGGTGGAGTTCTACGTTGACTTCGAGTTTTGCAGCGACCTGAATGATGATTTTTCCAAACTGCCGGAGAAGGGCGGGCACCCGTTCATCTTTATGATTGGTTGTGGACACGTTGAAAATGGGGAGTGGCAGTTCAAATCTCTGGTCGCCGAAAACCTCTCAGCGGGGGAGGAAATTCGCATAATCAAGGAATGGGTTGACCATATGGGTTCGGTCCGAGACAGGCTGGACTCGCAAAACGACATGCCGCGGATTTTCCACTGGTCGGCCGCTGAACCCACCGTGCTTGACAACGCTTACAACTCGGCTAAGGCCAGGCACCAGGAGCATGCAGATTGGCCTGAACTGGGCTGGTACGATTTCCTGACGAAAGTGATGCGAGAGGAGCCTGTGGCAGTTCGGGGCGCGCTGGGTTTTGGCTTGAAGGCGGTGGCCACCGCTTTCCATTCACTCGGCCTCATCGAAACGGACTGGGCCGATAGTCCTATTGACGGATTGGGGGCGATGGTAGGCGCGTGGCGCTGCGACGAGGAAGCCAAGGAGCAAGCCGTGCCGATGAGCCAGTTGCCGCTGATGAATGAGATTGCTCGCTATAACGAAGTTGACTGCAAGGTAATGATGGAAATTGTATGTTATCTGCGGGCGAGCCATTAGATGAGGGAAGACTTGACCGGATTGGGATCGCGATGATTCGAGGGGGCGCCGCCGGAGCGTTTGGCCGTTCGCCGGCAGGGTTCTGAGAGCGTAACTGGGTCAGGCTGCCAACTGCCCATGCTCCGTGCAGTGGCTGCATTGCCCACCCAACCCCTACCTGTGCACCTGTTGGATGGTCCAGCGACTGACGTCCAGGAGCTTGGCCAGTTCCCGCTGGCTCACTCCCTTCGACCGTTCCACCAAGATGTACTCCCGCTGCTGATCGCTCAGGCTCGGCCGTCGGCCAGGGAAACGGCCCTCGGCCCGCGCCTTCGTCTGGCCCGAGAGCGAGCGCTCCCTGATCGAGTTCCGCCACCACTCGCTGAAGGCGAGCACCATCGCGAGCTGGAGCTTGCCGGTGGGCGTCGAGGTGTCGAAGTCCTCCGCCAGGGACCGGAACTCAACTCCCGCATGGTGCAGGCCCTCGATCACCTGCAGCCCGTAGGTCAGTCCCCTGGAGAGCCGGTCGATGTGGGTGACCACCAGGGTGTCCCCCTCGACCACCAGGTCCAGCAGCTCCAGGAGGCCGCCCCGGTCGGCTTTGGCCCCGCTGGCCTCCTCGGCTCGAATATTGCCCATGGCGCAGCCGGCGCGGACCAGGCGCTCCACCTGCAGGTCCAGATTCTTGTCCTCAGGCTCTCTGACCGAAACCCTGGCGTAACCGTAGAGCGTCATCCTCCCCCACCCCTGGCTGGAATACCTGAAGTATGGGATTCTGCCAAGGGCTTTGCAACTGGGTTTTCCAGCCACCATTTCAGCTACGGGGAGTGGGGATTTACAGCCATGGCTGGAAACAGGGCTGTTTCCAGCCACCTCGACTAGGCGGGGTTGCTTGGGTCGGCGTTCCGGACTCGGCGATCATGCGGCAGGGCGGATGGTACAGCAGCACCATGGTGGCGCTGTACACCCGGGGGCTGGGGGGTACGCGGTCAGCCAGCGGGTTCGTAAACGGGTTGAGGAGATATTTGGCTGGATGAAGACGGTGGGCGGGTTCCGGCGGACCCGGTATCGGGGATTGGACCGGACTGGTCTGGCGGGGTACTTGGTGGCCACGGCCTACAACCTGGTTCGGATGTCCAAGCTGCTGGGGCAGGCGGCGGCAGCTTCGGAAGCCCGGATGGCATGACCTGACAATGGGCTGCCTATGCCCGGTGCCCCCAAAAGGGCCGGTCCGCAAAACCGAAGGGGCTGAAAGTCCCGTGTGAACGGCACAATTTCCCCCAATAGGACCAAGGCTCCAACGACCTGAACCGTATATTCCGGGCGTGAACCCCTTATTCAGCAGCCTGCTATTCATGAACTGGGATTGGCTAGTGATCTACAGCAGGTGGGCAATCGCCCAGACCTCATCATCACCGCTCCTCATAGCCTCCAGATGGATTTCCCCGCAGCCGATAGGCCCTCCCGAACTCGTCTCCCAGGCGCCAAGGGCTTCCGTTCCTTGTTGGGGCTCTCCCCACGTGTCATGGAACCCAATACTCACAACGCTGGACTCTGGGACCCGCATGTTCGGGTGGAACCTTATTCCCAGTTCTTCTGCGGAGGGGCTGGATGAGCCATTTCGCACTCTCAGCTTGGCCTCAGGGGACTCTTCGGGGAGGAAGGACATTTGGGGGTTGTTCAGTCTTCGCAGTTCAGATGTCTTCAGGCCCATGCGACACTGCAAGAACCACACCGGAGAGGGAATATGGCGCAGGCAGGCGTTGGCCGTAGCTTCCCGGCTCGCATCTGGCGCGATTCGTTCGCGCACGCTGTCAATTGCATCAAAGGTGAGCCGGCCCTCCTTTGTGAACTCTTCCCGCACGACTGGTTCAAACATATCAGGGTAGAACGCCAAAGTGGCGGCAACTCGGTCTACCAAAGCTTCTGCGGGTTCGGGCCGATTCCTGCTTGTGCGGCGAAAGGCGAAGGCCAACTGTTGACCGTCGAGAAGGCGATGGACGATTTCGTGCCACTTGCTAAAGTACCGACGGAACTCATGCCATCCTTGGCAGTTGATGAGCGCCCAGTACTCCCGGTCCCAAGGCCTCGGGTCCAAGCGACGAACGGTAATCGCATCCGTGTCCCCACCGAATTCGGTTCTCAACTCGCCGATAACTATCTTCTGGACAGGTGCCACATCTTCTAGCACGGCATCAATGTCGTCTTCAGTGCGCACCTCGGTGATCTGCATGTCCAGTGACGCGGCAAATTCGTTCGCGAGTTGGCTTAGGGTCTGGGGAGTGCCATGCGCAGCCACCCAAGCTCGAAGGCGTGAAAGACAATGTTCAACGATCATGTCTTCGAAGTTGCCGGTGGAATCTAGGCACAATTCCTTGGCCACGCGCTTAAGTTCAAACTCGTAACCGCCATCCCGAAGCCTACTCACTTCTCGTCCTCCAAGAACGGTTTTACTGCCAGATAGAGGGACCGCCAGTCTTCTTTTCCTTTCGAACCGCGGGATCCGCCGCCGCGACGGGCGACTATCGAGCCCTCGATTTCGAGAAGCGTCATCGTCTGTCGATACGTCAGTCCCACTTCCTCGGCGAGCTCGCCAAGACTTAGAGGGACTTCGATCGACTGCGGCTCGTATTCCTTGGGGGCTGATCCTCCCCTGAGGAGAAATTCCACAGATGCGTTCAGAGCATCGGCCACCTGTAGCAACCGCCTGCCGCTGATGCCGGAGCGATCTTGCTCTACCTCCCAGAGGAAGCTCTTCGACAGACCCGAACGGTCTGCCAGGGCTTCAAGGGTGAGGCCCTTCTGCGTCCGTATGTAATTGACCCTTTGGCCCAAAGTGTCCAAGTCGGGCATGTCTCCCCCCGTATTTAGATTTTACATACCGATATTCAGGATATATACTGATATCACGGAACAGCTTGATATGCGACTCTAGCTCGCATGCTACTTCCCGGACCCTGCTAGTGCAAGTGGGATCATAGCTGTGGCGCTGGCTGATGGATATCAAGTTAGTACGGCTGCATTGGGGTTTCCGTAGTGAGTCCTGCGCATAGCGGACCGGAATTCGCATATGGCTCGGAGGAGCAAACCTATGAATGGTGACACACAGATCTACGTAAGCGGCCGAGAGTACAAAGTCCCGGGCGAACTCGTAAGGTATGAGCAGATCGTTAAGATATGGAACGAACTGCACGCCCCGGAGGGCAAGCACATCATCGGCACTCCCGGCATAGACTATGAAAATGACCTAAAAGGAGAGGACGGTGTTCTGCTGCCTGGCAAGGACGTCCAGGTCAAGGACGGCACAAGCTTTTCGGTGGATCCTGAACATGTCTCGTAAAGATCGTCTTACCGCATTCGCCAAACAGATCGGGTTCGAGGTCGAGGACCACCCCGAGTCTGACCCTAGTGTCGCTAGGGCCGTCCGGGTTCCCTGCCTCCTTTTGAACGGGGTACTCGGCACCTGCACCATCGAGACATCCTACGACCCCGCCACCGGTAAACCAGACAATCGGTTGGGCGGCGACGTCCATGCCGTCAAGGTCACCATCTACGCTAAGCATGACGGACGCGTTTACAATGCGGATGGCAGTCCTATTGGGAACCTTGTCGGCGGCGATGGAGAAACCTGGTCGAACATCTCCATCAAGAGAGGTGCTCAAGGCAGTCCGGAGCCGGACGAAACAGCCCACGATCTGCTTCACCGCTACGCGAAGCAGACCGTGGGTGCCGTGTCGGCCGCCGGTTACTCCGAGCCTGCTGCTCTCGCGATGCCCGACCCTTTCCACATACCCAACACATTTGAGGCACGGGCCGCCATCGCGCCGGTTCAGGACCGCATCCGCGGTCAGCGCATTGCGATTATCGGCTTGGGCGGAACGGGTGCCTACCTTCTTGATCTCATTGCCAAAACACCCTTGTCGGAAATCCATTTGCTGGATTCTGATTGCGTCGACTGCCACACCTTCAAGCGGGCTCCTGGCTCGCCTACCGCCGAGGAGATTGAGCAGGTTCTTTCGGGATCTCTGCTCAAGGTGGACTACTACTGTTCCAAGTACGCCGCCTTCCGGGACGGTCTCTATGCGCATGCCATCCGGGTAGATAGCTCGTCAATGTTCGCCGAGTTTGTGTCGGATCATTCCATCGACTTTGTGTTCGTCTGCATTGACCAACTGACTGAGGGTGATTCGTCGCGTCAGGACGACGTTTACCGGGCCGTCTCCGAGGCGGGCGTTCCGTTCATAGATTCGGGTGTGAGCATCACGCTCGAGGACTGCGCCGTTAGGGGCGCTGTGACGACAAGTTCCTATGATGCTGGTTCTGACGCGTGGAAGGATGCCATACCGAACGCCAGACTGGAGGGCGGTGCCCCCGGCTATCGCAATGTCCAACTGCCGGAGGTGAACGCGGCTGCGGCGACGTTTGCGGTCATGGAGTGGCGCCGCCGCACTGGGCAGTATGTTTCGGAGTCCCCTTCCTTCTACCAGAAGTTCCGGCTCGAGAAAGGGCGCATCTTTTATGCGTAATGATTTGCATGAGTTGCCCGCGGTGAAGCTTCGCCCCATCTTCGTAGAGGTGATGCCCCCGTTCGACTCAATCAAGGATGGCGAGCTTTGGATCAGCCATAAGCATCGGACCGTTAACCTGCGCTGTCCATGCGGCTGCGGCAAACTGACGGTGCTGTCCCTCCATCCCAGTCGATGGCACGTTTACTTCGATGGGAAGTCTGTGTCGCTTGAGGGTCCCACGGGTGGGTCGATCTGGACCAGTTCCGATTGCGGCAGCCACTATTTCATACGAAACAACGAAGCGGTCTGGTCGTATCCGATCGATCCGGGTCGTCGCGTGGATTATGAGGACGCTGAGCGGACCCGCATGCTTGGCTCGACGTCGCGCCGTCAGACCCCTCGTTCATTGCTCCGACACGTATGGCGCAGTCTGTCGATGGGGAGTTGGCGCAAGTAGAGTGGAGTGGGTTGATCTACGAACTAGGGTCTTAAATCGGCTCCTGAGCGGAGGTATTTCCGGCGTCTCGGCCGAAAGCACCACTCAAACCGGGATAGACTCGTTTTGTCCCTCGGAACCAGTTACCGGCGTATCGAGTGACTCAGGCAGGAGGCAATGTTGGCGGCGGAACATTGCCGAACTGCCTGAGGTTGCAGATCACCGGACCACAATGCCCCGGGAGTGAGCTATCCGCGGAACTTGGCCGTGATTATCGCGCCGTCTGTGACGCTGTACCCCACCGCAATGGGTTCATATTCATCTACGGTGGGGGCATTCGACGCCTTCGGCCAAATGGCAACCGGCTTGATGAATTCCGACACAGAGCCCGTGGGCGCCCCATGCGTCTGGTCCTGCAACTCGGTGTCCTCCTCGTCCCCAGTGAGTTCGATGATGCGGCCGCCCAAGGTGGGTATGATGGAGAAAACCTCGTAGCCTTCGCCGTCAAGCTGGTTGCAGGCATTGGCTATATCCTGGGCGAGTTTGCGGCCTGCGGGGCGCTCGCCGGCTACGGCGGAGACGGGGTTTGTGGAACCCTTGCGGTCGACGAGGTGGGAGTCGACGGCCACGTACCGCGAGGCGTACGGGAGTTTCTTGGCACTGGGCTGCTTGTGAGCAGCGTTATTGCCCACCTTGGTGGCAGGCTGGGTACCCTTTCTGCTGGTCATGGAGTGGCGATCCTCCTTGTGAATTTGGAGTCATCAGTGCCGACCCAGCGTAGCTAACCATCTGTTCCTGCACTAACGCCGCCAGTGAAGGACATGGTCGCCATGGGCTGGCAATGACCCGGTACGATTATAGGAAGGAGTGAACCGGCTCTGCAAATATTGTGACTGTTAGGTCAGGTTCCGAGCTAACAGGTGCGTCCGGCCTGGGTCCCGGAGTACCCGGTCGACATGGCTTGGCCCATCCTCTCCCTCCGGGGATGTTACGGTGTCTCGGAGCCCCTCAGCCCGCCTCGGCAGTACTGGGCTACGGCTCCCTTGCCGGCGGCCTGGGCCTGGGTCTGGGTGTACCTGGCCGGCATCGTGGGGCTCTCCCATCTTCCAGCGGTCATGAGCTCCGGCAGCTCCGCTCCCGCGGCGCTCAGGTCCTGGGCCATCCCGACCCTGGGCGAGTGGGCGCTGAATCCGTCGCCGAGACCGGCCATCTTCGTTGCCGCCTTGATCCTCCGGGAGAGCTGGCCCGCCGACAGGTTGAACACGCTGGCGCCCGGGTCGACCACCGCCTCCTGGGGCCTGATGGCCAGCAGGGCCTCCTCACCCAGGTACAGCAGCACGCCCTCGCTCAGGGCATCGGTTTTAGACCGCCGTATCCTCATTAGCCCGGACCCGTCCGGCTGGGGCTGAATGCCCCCCCAGATGAGCGCCGCCGCCTCTGACACCCGCGGGAGCCCGTCACGCATGGTGGTGATGATGGCAACGTCCGTCGGCCCCGCCGCGGCCGCCGTCTCCATTCCCGCCCCTGGTGCGCCGGGGGATCGGGGCCGTGGCCCGGATCGCGGCCAAGGCGGTGTGGGTGAGCGGCTGGGCCTGCTTCTGCGGCCCTCCGAACTGCCGGCCCAGCCCCTTGAGCACCGCACCCACCAGCTCGCCGTCCGGTGACGAGTGTCCAGCCAGCCGGTGCGCTTTCACCACGGCGGCGCGGTGCAGTCGCAACGTGGCCAGCTTCCGGCCCTGACCAGCGAGTTGCCCGAGGTAGGCTGCCAGGGTTTCCTGCGCCGCCGGCAGGACGGGATAGCCCGAGGCCGAGGCCCAAGCGGTGAACGCGGCCCAAGCCCCAGCATAGGCCCGCCTCGTGTTGGGCGCTGCCGCCTGCTCCAGGGCGTCGGCCACGGTGCGGGCGTCGATGGCGGTCAGCCGGTCCTGCTCCTGTAGGCCGCGCTCCATGCGCTGGGGGGGGCTGCCCGATAGTGGCTTCTGCGTCAGTGGACACCTGATTCCAACCCTTCCTAAAACGCTGATAACAGACATTATCACGGGCTTTACTTACACCGAATCGGCGGGCTGGCGGAGTATCCCAGATGCTCGTAGTGCTCGGTGCGCTGCCGTAGCAGCTCCGTGTGCCGGATCCGCCACTGGGTCAGGTTGAAGTTGTTGCCGTCCTGGATCTTGACCCAGCTCCGGCCGTCGTGCTGGGCGTGGAACCAGGCTCGCCACTTGCAGGAACTCTCGCCGGCCAGCAGGGCGGTCAGCCAAGTGGGCCAGATGTAGGGACCGTTGGCTCTCAGTTTGGGCATGCAATTTCTCCTCGCGGACGGCCACAGCGGGTGCGCCGCTGCGCTTTCCAGGTTGTCACCAGTATAATGCGGAGAAAATCTATCGGATAAGTTACAACTACCAGTAGGACGGGTATTGTTCTGCGGCTATCTATTGTATTAACCCGTTAGACGGGCTATAATGCCCGTCATAAACTAGAATAAGGAGTAACAGACGTCCAATATTGCTCCTATAATGGCAGGAACCATAAGTGCGTGCTCCATCTGTGCTGACAGCGTCGTCGGCCAAGTCAACTCATATGTCGAGCGCACTCCCAAAGTCGAAATAAGGGGAGAAACAACGTGATGAACCAAGACGCCACACAAGAGTTTTCAACTTTTCAAGAAATGTTCACAGCGGCCGCGGCCGCGGCCGCGACAAGTTTCGGAGTGTCTGTTTCAGGGGTCGTTTACCAGCAGGGAGGGCGCCGCTTTGTATCAACTGGCCTTCCGGTAAAAGTCCTCTTGTCAATCGGGCGTACGGACAGCGCGACCAAGAAAGGCAATCCTGCTGAAACTCGGAATCGGCCGCTTGACCAAGGGCATGTAAAGGAGATCGCTGAGTACTTGTCGAGCGAAGAAAGGTACTTGGTACCACCGATTATCTTGAACTCTTCCCGCCCTCTTCAAATCTTCGCATTCAACTCGGGCGTAGAAACTCGGGTTTGTGTAGTTGTTCTGCCTCATGGTGAGAACCTATACGTAACCGATGGACAGCACAGGCTGGAAGCTCTCCGCCAAGCCAGCGAGTCTCGTCCGGAAGTATTGGACGACGCTGTCGGTGTAACCATCATCGAAGAGGCCAGCATGGCTAAGACTCACCAGGATTTCTTCGATGCAGCGCAAGCAAAGCCGCTTTCTCAAGCATTGCTCGTTGAGTATGACGGGCGGGAGCCGACCAACTGGCTGGCGAAGGAGGTTATTACCCACTCGGCCATTTTCGAAGGTCGCATTGAGCGTATCGGGAGCGTGGGCAAGAACTCCCTTATGCTGTTCACGAACAACCAAGTCAAACAAGGAGTACTGCAACTCGTCGTCGGCGACTGGTCATTATATGGAGACGCGATGCAGAAGCAGGCGGCACAGGCCATCGCCCCAGCCAAAGACTTGTGGCGCAGTCGACTCCTCGCCTTTTTTGAAGAGTTCACCACCACCAATCTTCAGTGGAATGAGGTTGCCAATCGTCCTTTGGAGTCCGGGGTTATAACGAACATTCCTGAGCTTCGGAGCAACTACCTCCACTTCACAGGTGCTGGAATGCTGGTCTTCTGCGGGGTGGGGCACGCGATTTTGGACAGCGATATCCCGACAAACGGCGGTTTATCGGATGAGCAGAAGCAGTACGTCCGCAACCTTGCGGAACTCGACTGGTCTCGAGGTTCAGCCCTCTGGGCCAATTACCTGGTTGCACAGGGTAATATTGCCGCGGGTAAGAACAACATCGTACTGGCTATCGCAAATGTGAAATCTGCGCTCGGTCTTCCTGTCACGGAAAAAGAGGAGAAAGCAATGCTTAAAGCCAAGGAGGCTGCTGAAGGCCTTCTGTCGCAACAGGAACAGGAACCTGTCCTAATTCAGTAACAGAAACTTTTGGCGGCCGGTGCTTAGGATAGCCATCGTCCGCCAGTCCTACTGCGAACCAGCGACCCGGAGCGGTTAATCAACAGGCCAAAGCGAGCCAATTGGAGCGGCTAGATATACCTAATCTATAGGCTCCAGTTGTATGAGTTTATTGGTCAAGGCCGCCTCGAAGTCCCCTCGTGAGATCGTATCCGCCGCCAAGAGTTTCTCAGTGGAGGCCTCCAGGGTGAGGACTTCCCAATGCCCACGTTGCAGCCGGTAGTCATTAGTAGCATCATCCAGTACCAACTCTGGGATAAGCCAGATGATATCGCCATCGTTCAGGTCTTGGGTGTAGTTAGCACTGGGTCCGCCTATGGATTCGAAGAACTGTTGGTCGACTGCTACCGCCATCTTGGCTTGCCAGCGCCGTACTGTTGGGACTTTGACTTGCAGCTGAGGCATGAGACGTTTGGCGCTGGATGACCTCCAGTCAGGACGCCGAATTCTATCGGGGTAAGGAGGTATTTCAGAGGCGTCTCCCTGTAGAACCTCGAACTGGGAAGACATCCCGGCGCCAGAGAAATAGACGGCTTGTATCTCTAGGCCATACCAACGCAGGTCGCCATTCTGAGGATGTCTAGCAATCACTAAGTCGATCTTACCGGCCGGCCTGTCGGTGGCCACGCTGTGCATAAAAGGTATCTCTCTGGCGACCAATGTCTCATCCGCCGGAAACCCCACGATATCGGCCAGCCATCTGATAATCAGGTGATCCTGCTCGAAACGTGCAGGGCAGACGGTTACCGGTGGAGAATCCGCCGGTCCACTCCTACCTAGAGGGCCTTCGGTATAGCTCTGTATGGAGCAGACCCCTCCGGCCTTCCTGCAAGGTGGATGGTTAGCCTGAAATGGGCAAGGCAGTTGAGGGACGTCCCCTAAGGCAACCACGGCTCGTTCTTGGCGCTGGGCTGGCGTAAGCCCCAGCAAGGGAGAACCATACCATTCACAAATGCCGTACCGGCTCATTGCACGAACACCCTGCGGTTGGTGATGACAAGTTCGGGTAGACGGTTGTGATGACCGTTCTTCATCATGACGCGAACAGCATGGAAGTCGTACTGATCGGCTAGAGCTATGATCTCCGGAGACTCGTCGTAAGTTACCATGATTTCGCAGCCCTGCGCCGCCAGTTGGGCAAGGATGTCGAAGAGGTGGGGATGGTCAACAGAGTTGTGGGTATATAGTCGCCGACCGGCCTGTTTACCCACGGCGGTGTAAGGTGGGTCAGCGAAGACGGCCGTTCCCATTGGCAGCCCTTCTGCCAACCTCCGTTCCAGGATAGTGATACCGTTGGCAGCTAGGAAGTCGATACGGGCCGCATGGTCGGAGATAGCCGTCAGGCGTTGTTTGATTGTGTCTGGGTACCACCGAGACGTAATTCCCCTGCCGTTCTCGCCAGTCCGGATGGCAGCCGCTCCTCTGGCCAGTATTCCTCCCCGCCTGGTTCTGTTCAGCACCAGAGTGCGGAAGCCCCGGTCTGTCACGGTCCTGAGGTGCTGGTGTTCCATGTCATAGATGTTGTCGTGGGTGGGGGTGAATTCGTCAATCCGGCTGATGAGCAGGTCAGTATTGTGCAGGGCCGCGACCCAGAAGGCAGCCACATCCTGGTCTACTTCCACCATGAGGCAGTGTGGCACCAGGTTCTCCATAACGGCAGTCAGAGATGCGATCCCGCCACCGGCAAAGGGTTCAATCAGTAACTGGGGAGCCTCTATAGTGGCAAGCCACGCCCTGATGTGGGGTACCAGCCACGTTTTTCCTCCGGGGTAGCGCAAGGGACTGCGCTGAGGAACTTGGGCCACATTGGGTATAGGTATGGGGGAGGCAGGGATCTCGGTGACCGTTGTCATAGTCTTGCCTTTCCTGACGCCGGCTCAGTACTTGCCGGCGAGTATGTCCGTGGAGATGGGAAGAGTCAATCAAGGGTGAGGGGATCTGGTGACCGTCCTAGTTCTTGATACTGCGCGACGCCCGGCGCAATCTGTCAGCTAACTTTATCCGTCGATGCGACTTCTTCGTGCTTTGACCCCCTAAAAGTCGCAAAAGTCGCATGAGCCCATAAGCATGAGGGACCATCATCATGTAGTGGCCTTTCCGGGCGGTCGGTATCAAATAGCGGTGTACCACCAGGACGTCGAGTACCTGTTCCCGGAGCGCTGCGTCTGTTCTCAGCTCGCCCTTGCCCAGCCTGGCGATAACATTCCGGGCCGCGATGCTGCTGTCCTCCTTGGACACCTTCTCGCGTTTCTCCCGGAGCATCGTGATGGTCTCGTTGGCCAGGCGAGTGACCTTCTCCGAGGCGGCCTGGATCGCGTAGGATCAGCTGTCCGTGCCAGGTGATGACGGACTCTGACCCGGAACTCCTGCGGGTCGGTGCCTTCCGTCTTCTCCGAGCCCGATTTCCCGGTGATCGCCCGGGCGGGCATCCGGCCAATTCTGAACTTGAAGAACTGTCCCACAGTCCCGAAAAAAACGGTCTGCTAGGGACCTGCGTTGTGGAGGGCCCTCGACTGCGGGCATCAGCCGGGCCTCGATCAGGACGCCGGCTGCCGGCACCTGGGACTGGAACTCGAGGGGATGGACCTCGTTGAACGCGCACCAGGGCGTCGTCGCCGCCACGACTGGCGTTGACCTCGCTTTAGAGGTGAGGCCGACTTGCGGCTCGGCCGCCCCCGCTAATTGAATCCTTCGCCCCAACAGGCAACGGAGCCGTCGGTCCTCACCCGCAAGTAGCCGAATCAGTCGAAGTGATCGAGGCAAACATTCCGGCCGGCGGCGTGGCCTGGCCCTCGTCATCATTGCCCCAGCAGGCGACGAAGCCATTCCGTCTCACCCCGCAGGTGTGGAACCACCCCGACGCTGACGGAGGCGAACTCACCGGCCGGCGGCGTGCCTCGACCACAGGATGTGATTCCATACGTGGACAAAGCAATTTCGCCGGGCCGGGCAGGAACACGACCGGAGCGGCGCCAGAGCTGTGGCCAAGAAGGCCATCGAGCAAGGATACGGGACCTAGTGTGGTGTATCCGTAGTTCATCGGTAAATTAATGGGCAATCGACGCTAGTCCGTTACTCTGGATCGATCAAGAATCGGTTTCCCTCCCCTTTCAGCAAGCCTCCGAATAATACGACGAACTACGGATACAGGACACTAGTTCGTCAGGGCCTACGACTTGACGGAGGACCTGCGCAAAGCCAGGGCGGAGCACAACATGGACCGGAGGCTGCGAATCTACCTGGCGCCCGAGGTCTTGATCGTCAACGAGTTCGGCACGACCGGGACGCCGCCACCGCCTTCTTCACCCTGATGTCGACCCGTTACGAACGGGGCAGCATCATCCTCACTTCCAACAAAGGCGTTGCCGACTGGGGCGAGCTTCCTGGGGACACCGTCATTGCCTCGGCGGTCCTGGACCGGCTTCTGCACCACAGCCACGTGCTCAACATCCGGGGCGAGAGCTACCGGCTCCGGGAGAAACACCAGACCGGGCTGTTCCCGTCGCAACAGCATCTCGCCGCTTCGCCGGAGGAGGCCGGCGAAACTACGAACCGACTTCCTGCTGAACCTAGCCTCACAACTTTATGGCGGCGTATACTAGCCATATGGTTTCGACGTCCGTTACCAAACAATCTATCTTGGATCAGTTCCAGCTATTCCAAGGCGGTACTGGAGGCCTTGACAGTTGGTTGCGCCCCGAAACGCCAGATGAGGTCTTTGAAGCACTTGCCAATCTCGAAACCCATCCGCTCAGTCGTGCTCAATTAAACCAGTTGCTGACTTTGGCCCAAGAAGCCCCGGTTTCACAACCGCTGTTCTCCTACTATTGGCTGAGCGATCCCAAGCACCCGTACGACGTGCGTCATATACCTTACTACGACGAACGTTGGTCTAGCTCCGAGAACATTCAGTCTATCGACCAACTTTATTGGGGCCTATACAGGTTCTACGTCGACGCTTTGTTGTACTTCGGGAGCATCAGAACCGCCTATCAACGGCTCCGTCAACTTTCTGATAGCAAACTCCATTCTTTCTTCGAGAGTCAGCGGATTGATGGGCTGGAAGTACGTGGAGATGCTCTCCTCCTTTCACCTATTGCTAGTACTCAGTCAACCGCCAAATAACAATTACCCAAACCGACTTGCGGAGGGACGGTCCAAGGCCATCGGTCCGACCCTTCGCTTCCAGACCCTTCCGATTCCGCGGTTGACTGAGTACTAGGTCTCGTTTGTTTAGAGCGGGAACTCTGTTCGCCTGGGGGTGCCGTTCTTGCCCTCCAGTCAAGACGGCGCGAGGATCACTCCAGTTGGTCACGGGTTTCTGGGTGGGATCTAAAACCGGTCTTCCACGTTGGTCGAGGATAACGCCTCCTTTCCCTCGTCGGGCCTCCGGTCTGGTGGCGTAGATGCGATTCCCGCCGTTGCTCATTTTGACGGCGTCCCAGAGATATGCGAGTCGAATCCACATTCGCCAGGGCACTCCAGCCAGGGCCCCAAGTTTCCACAGCCGTTCGGTATTTATCATTGGTCCGTGAGCGCTGTCCGGTAAGGCTGTGACATCCACTTGGAGATAGTCGTCCAGACGGGTTTCCATGATCGGGAGTTTGACTGGTCTTACCAGTAGCCATTCTGCCCGGTTCCAGATTATGCCCAACTGGTAAAGGTTCCTGAGGCCCTCCCGGAGTCTGGGCAGGTCTCTTCCCCTGTTCCACCCGTTGGGCCACAGCCAGCTGCAAACCTCGCGGACAGTGAAAGTGAGCCTGACCTCTGCCCCCGTGCGGTTTTGTAGGGGGATGGCCATCTGGCATCCGTACCATAGTCGGGGAGTGATAGGGGCGCCTGCCCCTACGGTTGAAAACTCTGCAACTTGAAGTGGCAGCACAGGTATTACGACCCCTGGGGGTGGTTCCATTCCGGGAAGATAGGCTGTGCGTGTCGGTTGCTGCCCTAACCCTGGTGGTTCTGCTCCCGTTAGCAAAGGTAAAGCAGCTTGGGCGGGAACAGCGTGGCGTATTGGGTTGGGCAGGATTAGGTCCCGAAGCCGTACTGGCTCTGTTGGTAGTGGCCCTGGGTGTATGAACCATGCCTCCATCAGTGGGACCAAGAAAGAATGACGCCGAGACCCTGAGGGGATCTGGTTCCTGGCTTTTTCCAGCTCCAGCACGCTGAACCGCACTTCGTCTAAGAAGTCCAGCCGAGACCCTTCCAGCATACCGTCCTTGGTGATCCGGCTGATAAAGAAGAATTGGTCCTCTGGGATCTGCTCGAGGAGCCCGTCGTCACCGAGGTCGGCTAGCAGGTCCACAGGCCACTCTGTCCTCTCCACCACCCCCATGAATATCAGCAAGTGATTTAGCCGCACGGCTGCCTCGAGACGGGCCTGGAATGGGCAGAGCCCCGAGGTTCACAAAGGCGGCAAACTGCTCTGGCGTGGGTGCAACGATTTTCTTATCCTTGGTCACCCCCTCCGCGAAATACTCGAGTGTCTGGGTCCATGTCCTAGCCGAAGTCATCGAACTCATCCTCCATCGGCCCCATAGTTTCTTCTGCTGCCTTCCCCCCGTTCGTCTTGGACCTAGGGAGCGCCCCGGGTGCGGGTCCGGGTCCCCATGGGCCGTCCGCTACGAACGCCACCGGGGTGGCGTTTCCTTTAGGCATCTGTGTCTGCAGCCTGAGGGTGATCCGGCTTGGCCCCCAGTTGGCCTTGTACACCCGCAGCACGAGCATCGTCTCGCCGCTGTCGTCCTCGCTGCCGCGTTCCGCTTTGCCTGACTTTGGGGTTTTATGCTGGTACTCCCCCATGGTGAGCACCCCTCTCACGTGGTCGGTCCATGCTCCGGTGCCGGAGACCATCCCTGGGTGGAACGGATCTGCAGTGGTGGCGCGGGACGATTTGGTGGAGTGGGCAAGCAGGAGTACTCCCGCGCGCCGTTTGCCCGCTTCACTGGACAGGGCGTCCAAGAAGGTCATCACCTGGGTTGGGCTGTTCGCGTCCCCCACGAAGGCGGTGAGGGCGGGGTCGATGATGATCAGGACTGGCTGGACCTCATCCACCAGCCGCCGCCCCAGCTGATGCCAGCCGGGCAGCTTACCAAGCACCGTGTTGTAGCTGGCGCGCTCCCCCACGGGGTCGTAGAGTGGATACCTTCGCATGGACACCGCACCTACCCTCTTCAGGACCTCAGTGGGCCGAGCATACCCTCCCCTTGACAAGTCTCAGGTTGTGAGTTTATGGTACAAACTACTTTACAGCACAACATTGAGGATCGGCATGCGGGACCCAGACAGCGAAGGGCAGCAGATCACCCCGGAGCAGGGGTGGACGTCAATACACGCGACCTTGGACAGATCCCGCAGTTCCATGTACGTGGCGGGCTGGCCCAACATCACGCTGTTGTGGGGCACCATCGTAGGGATGGGGTACCTTTCCATGTACGCCATCGAAACATTGGCGCCTCTGTTTGCCACCGACTACCCATGGTATCCCGGCCCCCTGTGGTTCGGCCTGGGAATCCCAGGCATGATTGGGAGCTCGATCATCGGCTACCGCGCCAGCAAGCAGAATGCAAGCGGACCCTCCGCTACAGCGGCAGGTCTCCGGGTCTTCGGTTTCTGGATTTCAGCGATAGCGGCCTCTTTCATCATTCCCGCGGCATCCGGCTTGTGGACCGCCGACGCCGACCCCATCACCATCAGCGGAGTCAGTGTCGGCATAGTTGCGCTGGGGTACATTCTGTTCGGCATTATGCACCACTTGGCCATTGCCCTGGTAGGTCTTGGCATCGCCGCTTCCTACTACCTGCCCAGGCACTTTGCCGACGACGCCGCGCCCTTGGTGTCGGCAGTGCTCATACTTGCCGTCGTTGTCGTCGCGTGGGTATGGATTCGCAAGAGCAGTGTGGCATGAATGAGGAACCGATCGTCCTCAATGAGACGATCCATCAGTCCACACGGCTGCGAATCATGACGCTGCTGGTGTCCCGGTCCGACTCGGACCGCGTGGCCCATGGCTTTATCCAAAAGACGTTGGGCCTGACCGGCGGCAACCTCACCATCCACCTGCGCAAGCTGCAGGATGCCGGGTACGTCAACACCACCAAAGAATTCCTTGAGAGAAAACCCCGCACATGGGTGGAGGCGACGCCCGAGGGCCGCCGAGCATTCACCGAGTACCTCGGCAACCTCGAACGCGCCCTCAATATGCCTTTTCGATAGCCGAGTCATACTACTCACCGTCCGCTGCTTCGGCATTCTATTCCACCTCCCGCCAGGGGCTCGCCTAACGAATTCACTTGACTCTGAAGGAGCAACAGCTTAGGCACTCAATTGACTGGCTTTCCAGGACCTGACCATGATGCTAAGTCAGCCACTTCAGCGCCTCGCCTGCGGCCTCGCCCCGGGTGTACCGGCGGTCCCAAGGAACCAGATGGGTGGGTCAACTCCGAGTTGCTACAACCGGGTCAATTCCAAGTTGCTATTGACACTCTCGACCGGTCCCAAAGGCTTACTCGGGGCAGTGGCGTCAGTTCGTGGCCTAGGCGGCGATGCTGGCGTGCCCTGGCTGCCGGCGGCATCGGTGGACGTCGCCGAATACCTCAAGACACTGGTGGGGCGGGCCGCCGGTCTTGCCACCGGCAGCCGGGGCCCGTCCTGTCCCCCGGGTTACGTCCGGCGGTCAGAAGACCGGTTTTGCGAACCGCGGTCCCCACGTCTGGACCACCGGCGAGAGTACTCCGTCCGCGGCCCTGGACGGGCCGGACTGCAGGATTCCCGGCCGGTGTGTCAAGGGCGGCGGCATTGTGTACCACTGCGGCGGAGAGAAAGTGTTCCACCAGCACGGTGACAAAGAACCAGACCGGGAACCGGCACGGGGATGCTTCAGGGGCAGGTATGAGCGGTACCGGAGGTGCTCAGGAGGCGTGCGGCTCGTCCGCCGTTCTCCCGGCTGTGCTTCAGCCGGTAGCTCTCGCCATTCATCTCCAGGATGTGGACGTGGTGGGTGAGGCGGTCCAGCAACGCTCCGGTGAAACGCTCTGATCCGAAGACCTCGGTCCCATCCCTGCAGGGGAGCGGCCTGGTCCGGGGCCGCCGTCTTCTGCTCCAGCAGGGGCAGGTAGTGGACGGGGTCGAACACAAAATCATCCCGCTGGTAGGAGCGGTGATGGTGGGCGATGACCTCGGACCCGCAGCTGATGACCACTCGGTCCACGTAGCCTTTTACCAAAACGTCGCGGTGCCCGTAAGCCACCGGCGCCGAGTAATCGTTGGTCCTGTACCTCACCAGCGACAGCGAACTCACCCGGCCCGCCTGCTTCTCGCAGGCGTCATAGGGTGCCTCCGGCAGAGGCAGCAGGGCCTCCAGGTCCCGTTCCATCCGTTGACCTATGCTCTCTGAGCGACCCCTGAGCCGGGCGTCCATCCGCTCCAGGCAGCGACGCTCCAGGTGGGCGTTCAGCGCCTCAAAGCTCTCGAAGGACGGGACCGGCACGAGAAAGTTGCGCCGCATATAGCCGACCATCCCCTCGACCTTCCCCTTGTCGTTGCCCTTGCCGGGACGGCCGAACCGGTCATCGAACAGGTAGTGGGACTGGAGTTCCGTGAAGGCCCGGGTGCGTTTACGGCGTCCATCCCCCAGGATCCTGGCCACGGCCAGCTTGGTGTTGTCGTACAGAATGCTCCGGGGCACTCCGCCCAGGAAGGCAAATGCCGACACGTGGCCGTCCAGGAAGGCCTCTGTGGTCTCGGCCGGGTAAGCCTTGACGAGGCATCCGTCGCTATGGGGCAGATCCAGGACGAAGCAGTGGGCTTTCTGTTCCACCCCGCCGATGATCACCAGGGCCTCGCCAAAGTCGCACTGGGCGTGGCCCGGCGCATGGGACAGGGGCACGAACATCTCCTGCGACCGGCGGCGATGCTCCCTCACGTAGTCCTTGACTATGGTGTACTGGCCGGCGAACCCATGCTCGTCCCGGAGCCGCTGGAAGATCCGCTGGGCTGTGTGGCGCTGCTTCCTGGGACGCCTGAGGTCGTCTACCAGGATTTGGTCGATGACGCCAGTGAAGGGCTCCAGCTTGGGACGCCGGGGCGGAGTCTGTCGCCGGTAGCCCGGCGGCACCGAGTAGGCCAGAATCTTGCGTACGGTGTCCCGGTGCAGGCCGAACACCCGGGAGACCTCCCGTATGCTCATCCCGTCCACCATCACCGCCCGTCGGACCCGTAGATACACGTCCACCTGGTACATCCATCCCACCACCCATAAGCACGACTTCGAACCTATGGATGGCGGCGGGCGGTCCAGTTTTCAACCGCCACAAGTCAGGCAGTCAATCCGTCCAGGTGGTCCACTTTAGCTCCGCTTTTACAGCCGACGTGGCTGAGATGGTCATTTCAATGCCCCCACTATGGTTTCGACGTTGTAGCGCATCATGTCCAGGTACGTGCCGGCTTCGCCTCCCGGCGCGCCAAGGGAGCCGGTGTAAAGGCCGCCGACGTGCCTAGCGGCGGTCGCATCGGCGATGCGGCGCGCCAGCCGCTCGCTGTGGGACTTCTCGGTAAATACCGCCGGCGCTCCTCCACGCTCAATCGTCTCGATGAGATCCGCCAGGTCCTGCGCCGTGGGTTCGCTCTCAGTGGTCACGGGGAATACCGATCCGACTATCTCGAACCCATACCGCTGGGCAAAATACTGGAAGCTGTCGTGTAAGGTGACCAGCACCCGGCGGTTCTCCGGCAGCATCTCGACCTGTCCCGTGATCCAGGCGTGCAGACCGTCAAGCTCCCGGTTGTATGAGGCGGCGTTGTCCCGATAGTTGGTCTGTCCTGCCGGGTCGACCGTCGAAAGCCGGGCGGAGATGCTGTTCACAGCCTGCTGCACCCTCAAGGGGTCGAACCAGAAGTGAGGGTCGAGAGCGCCGTGGCCGTGGCCGTCGTCCTCCGCTTCCTCCTCGTGGCCGTGCTCTTCGAGGTCGGTGGTTTCACCGAGGATGCCGACGAACGCGATCTGGGCCGGATTGCCGGCTATCCCCCAGCTATTCACAACCTCGAGGTCGTGATCGTCCAGTTGAATCACCTCACCGCCCACCGGGTCGGTGATGAAGACCGCGCCGGGAGCGGTAACGACGTTGGGGCATCCCCAGAATCCCGTCTCCACTGGAGTGGCCAGGAAACCGGACGCAGACGCCAGCAGGTCGAGGTCGTGGGCGTCGTACATCCGCAACTCGCCATCGCTCATCACGACCAGCAAGGCCTCGCCGTCGTGGCTCATGGCGGCGTTGATGGGGCTGAGGTCGTCCGAGGCGGCGATGAGCTTTTGCATCGAGCGCTCCTCGGGATCGACGACGTATAGACCGACAGCCGAACCCAGGGCGAAGAAGTGGTCCAGGCCGGGATAGCCCCAGACCGAGGTGAGGCGGAAGTCCGCAGGTTCACCCGCAGGCGGATCGATAAAGACACTCTCGTAGTTGCCCGCGTGGGCTTCGACGACGAAGGCGCCGTCCCTGCAGCCGAAGACAGCCATGTGGCCGTTGCCGGCGTCACCAAGCAATTCCTCGCAGCCCTCGTCATGGTGCAGCACTTCACCGGTCAGGCTCACTATTTCGGCGCCGACGGGTGAGCGGTATTCCGTGGGGTCCGAATCGTAGTCGGGGTGCTGGACGCTCACCGCAAAAACGTCGTCCGCCATGGGTACAGCAGCACCGCGATGGGCACCCACGTTGATCCTGGGTGGCACGTAGTCGTCGCCCTCTTCCTCCAGTTCGTGCTCGTTGAGAAAGACGATATCGCCGGAGCCGTCATAGAAGATGGTCGCCCATTCGGTGCCGACGTACAGGTGGACCGGCCGGTCGCCTGACAGATCAATGCCCATGCGCTCGACCGGTCCTTCCACCTCGTCGAAGTGGTCGCCGTGGGCCTCCAGGTAGATGCCCCCGTCAAAGACGTGAGCGGTGTTGGCGTCGCTGGAGACTGCGATGGCGAAGCGTCCGTTCTTTGTGGCGTCGATGCGGCCAGCCCGGGAGCCGAGGTCGAAGGCGTCCTGCTCGACGTCGCCGTGCTCAAGGTCGATGATCGACATCATTCCGGTCTCACCGTCGCCGATGAGCAGGCGGCCCACCAGGTCTTCGGCGCCCTCGCTGCCGTGGTCGTCGAAAATCTCCACGAAATCTATGGGGTCAACTACGTCTCCCACGGCCGATATCACGTCTTGATCGCGGGCGGCGTTCTCGATCAGTTCCTCCAGCCAGCCTCTTTCCAGCGACAGGCCTATGCTGAATATGAGGTCGGCGTCAGCGACGCGGGCGATGTCCTGCGCCCCTGGCTGGTAGGTGTGCGGGTCGGCGTTGGCTGGCAGCAGCGAGAACACGTCAACGCGGTTCCCGCCAACGGTCCTGACCCAGTCGGCGAGGATGTTGCTGGTGGTAACGACACTGATCTTTTCGGCAGGTTGCGCGGCTGGCCGGGCGGGAGCGGTGGTTGCGGCCTGGGGCGCGGTGGCAACGCCGGCATTGGACGCTGTGGTTGCCTGTGGCGAAATTCTGGACGATGGGGAGGCGGGAGAAGTGGGCCCGGGGGCCCCGGTGTCCGGTTCGCCCCCGCAGGCCACGGCCAATAGCAGAATCAACACCAATACCAGCATTCCATGCAGTTTCACATTGTTCCGAATCATGTTGCTCTGAAATCTCCTCTGGGTTTTGAGTGGCTGTATCAGTTACACTGGAAGTCAGGACAAGGTATCAATAAAAACTGGTATAGATAGCAGGTCTCATTAACAAAATCTAACGAGTCTTGGTATCAGTTACGGTCAAAAAAAGAGATCAGACGGCGGCTAGTTCTTTTTCGTTGCAGCTATGGCATTTGCCGTACACTTCCAGCCAGTGCCCGGTTATCTGGAAGCCGTGGCGAGCCGAGGTGCTCTCCAGCACGCCTTCGATGTCGCAGCCTAGAAGGTCCTGCGAGGCCCCGCACTCCACGCAAAGGAGATGGTGATGATGGCCCCGGTGGCTTAACTGATAATGGAGTTCGCCGTCTTCCAGAAGCACCCGGCACACCACGCCGGTCTCGATGAGGATCTTGAGGGACCGGTATATGGTGGCCCGGCCCAAGCTGGGCAACTGCCGGTACAGCCCCTCGGCGGTGAAATGGCGTTTCTGCCCGGCCACCGCCTGGACGACCGACCGCCGCGGGACCGTCGACCGGTAGCCCCGCTCTCCGAGGGTTTCCAGTATCTGCTCGGCTAGCTGTGAACTGCGTTTGCGTGTCGCCATGTCTTATTGATACTTTGAATCTATAGCGAATCTATTGGCAATCTAGCAAACAGGCAACGCGACTGTCAATGCGTGTCGTCCAGTTGTAGGAATCCGTGACCGGCTGCACCGAAGACCATCACGTCGGCCATCTCCTGGCCCGCTCGCGGGCTTAGAGAATGCCTGCAGAATTGCCATGCCTCTTGTGCAGGCAGGGCAACGCTATGACCATGCCTGTTGTCACGGTCACGACGCAGAAGGCTGGCAGGATACCCACAGGCCAATAACCTCAGAACCCTGCGTCGCTTCACTTCCCGAGGTGATGGTCCAGACGTGATCCCCTGCAACATGTGCGCCGGAGCCATCGTGCACTTCGGCATCATCAAGGTGGTGTACGGGGAGTTCAGAAACTTACCGGAGGACAACGGTCGCGAGCTCCTGGTCAGATATGGAGTAGAACCGGCCGACCTGGACCTCGAGGAGGCCAGGCGGATGCTCAGGGCCTTCATTGAGACAAAGCCGGAGGAGTGGTCGGCCGACATAGGCCGGTAGGCGAGGAGAGAGAAGACCGGACCATTGGCCGCTTGAGCAGGTTGCGGCTTTGGGCTGCATATCGACTGGAAAAGTATCACTGGTACACGTTCGACCGCGCCAGCGGTTGTTTCTGGAACACGTCCTGTCTCGAGTTGGTTGGTTGGACAGGACCAGTCTGCTAATAATGATGGGAGTTAGATCCGAGTCTCTTCGACATATTGGGCCTTGTCCGAACCGCAAACTTGGCCTCTATGGGTCGCTCGCTGAGTTTCCGCTGTTAAGTTGGCTTTCCACCAGCCAAGAGGAGGCTTTCTCCGGTATTTGCGAATTGGTGTCCGACTGCGTTGCGGATATGCAATCCAACAACGAGCGAATACCTGAGCCACTAGCGGATCGCGCCTACAGCGGGAAGTTCATGGTCCGCGTCCCCCCCGAAACGCATCGCGCCCTTGCTCTACAAGCCGCTGAGGCAGGGGTAAGCCTAAACCGTCTGGTTAGTGTGCGGCTTGCCCACGGTGGCGGTTAAGAAGAGTCCCTTCGTGTAACGCTGCAGGTTCAGTGGCGTTACACATAATCGCTCGTAACCGTTGTGCGAACCGCAATTTCACCGTCTGAACCTCCGGAGAAATCACCCTGTTCGACGGGGCGTATCCGAGGAACCGCAGCCGGGTGTCGTAGAGAAACGCGGCCGCTCGGCCGGCATTGTCAGCCACACGCCAATCGGGACCTTCATCGACCTGGAGTCGCCTCCGGGATCGGGGGCGACGAAGGGAACCCCAGCAAGTTCAAGGCGCTCTTGGACTTCGCCAACAACCTGGGCGACATGATCGGCGGCCGGGCCAGGGCTTCCTGACGGACATCGGGCCCGACGCCGGCGCGGTCTACACTGTGCTCCTGGCGTTCCGGCTGATCTCGGTCGTGACCTGGATCGCGCTGGGCCTGAGCCTGATTTACTTCCTGTTCGACTCCAACCTGCTCACCAGTAAGCTGGAAGCCTCGGAGGTGAGCGATGAGCAGATTCGAGCCCTTGGGACTCCTCTGCGGTCCAACAGAACCAACAGGCCCATGTGCTTTATCGGGTCCGGCTCAGCTATCCTCAGCAAATAGTGGAGAGAGAAGAGCCCGGAAGAGCGCTGGATTTCATTGGGGCTAATCGAAGAGCGCCTGTGCAAAGAACTGCACAACGAACCGGTTACTCACGCTCACCATCCAGCCCTGCCACAGTGGGGGCAAAGACTCCGGCCGGTACTACGCCACTCGACGCCTCCTTTGGCGTGGATATCCCGCTGGCAGTGCAGGCACCGGCCCATGTATGCGTTGTCGTCGGCCAGGTCTTCGGCAACCAGCTCCAGGCATGGGATGCACCCTCTGGCTCATAGGTGCAGAGTGCATCCTCGACATCCTACCCACAGAGCGGCCGGTCCCCGGGGGCATAGTGGACGGTGTCATCGCCGCTGGCGGCCTTCTTGGCGTCTATCTCCCTCGGAGCAGCAGCCAAGCGGTCGGATTCAACCTTCGGTCATCTCACGTCTTCCGCCATGGCGGCGGCGTGAGCCCGGTGGGCTGGCACATACCACGTCCGATGACCATCGGGTCCCATTCTCCATGTGGCCATGACAGCGCTCCTCTTAGAAGTCGCTCTCGGTCTGAAGCTCTTGGTCCCGGCTGGTGGAGGGTTGCCACACCTGCCAGTCGAAACCGGAACCCTGTGGGGTGAGTTGCTCCTCAGTGGCCAGCACCCGCCCGCCCCCGGGAGTGTCCACCCAGTACCTTATCCCGTCCTGCCACACGGGCTCCAATAGAGTCCCCTCCCCCACGTCATTCCGATCGCGCTGGTAGAGGCGAACCTGGGAGCCAGGACGGATGATCCGCCACCAGCTGTCGGGGCCCGGATCATCGGGCGAGGGTTCGGGTTCGTCGTTGTCCTCATTCAACCACCCAACCAGCTGGCGGGCATTCTCAGGGAAGATGGAGATCCTGGCCCATCTCCTGCGTTCTGTGGCAGCCCCCCGGAGCAACTGCTCCGCATACTCTTCCAGGTTCCACCACAGGGCTTCGGTAAGACCCAGCCCACCATAGACGTTGTCGTAGACCAGCACCGAGTTGGTCGACAAGAGGTACCCTTTGGGAGTCTCCACGAATACGTTGTCCACCGCGGTGCTTATGTCGGCCAGGGCCACCGACCTCCGGTAGGCCAGGTGAGCTTTTAGAGCGTCGGCCACCTGGTGTCTGGCCTGCCAGGGCTCCCCGGAGTCTCCGTCGAACCACGGCTCCCTGATCCGGATGTGGACCCCGGAGGAAGGGAAGTCCCACTGCTTTCTGGAGCGGTTGGGGTCCGACTCCTGCAGCCGGTAGTACTTCTGGCTCTGTCCCTGATGGTCCAGATATCCCTCCACAGACTCGGTTGCCACCAGTTTCGTCTGGGCTATCTCTCCCCGCCGCCTCACATTCCTTCGCCTGTCCACCACATGCTCCCGGCCGGTGCCGGTCGTGACCACGCGCCGGCTGATGGGCTTGGTGCGGGCACTGCCTAGGTCCTTGGCCGGAACCACGTTGATATGCGCTGTCCTGGTCTCCCGGTCCCGCCCCCACTGCCTGACCGTGTAGGTCTGCCCCTGGTGGTGGTAGACCGCTCCCGGGTACGCCTCCCGCATAGCCACGCTGACGTCGATCTCCTCGATCCTCTTCCCTCTGGCCCGGGAGTCAGGAGCCGCTTCGTAGATGCCCAGCTTCTCCTCACCCGAGTTTCTCAGCCCGTAGGCCAAGTGAGGTTCCACTCGGGCGGTCCGTTGCAGGACATCATCCAGGTGCATGGGCGCCCGCCCGTGGGCGTTCCGGAGGGCCTCCGCGAACCCCGTCGGCCAGGCGCACTGGGTGGGTGGGGACATTGCGTCAGTCTCCTGAGCCCTCATCTCGCTCACCATGCAGAGCGCCTGCTGGAAGGCGATGTACTCGTTGTCCAGGTACAGGTTCGAGGGCTCCACGGCCTCCTGGAAATAGGTCTCCATGCTCTCCCCGTGCTGGGAGAACTGTTCATCCGGGGCGAGTATTACGAATGTGCCCGGCCTGGACCGGCCCACCCGGCCGATGCGCTGAAGCAGCTGCTTCCGGCTCTGGGGCAGCCACAGGTTCACCCCATAGTTCAGGTCGGGCATGTCTATGCCCAGTTCCAGGGCCGAGGTGGCGATCACCCCCCTGATCTCATTTCGCTGGAGCTTCTGCTCGATACTTCGACGGTCCTCAGGACTGTACCCACTCCGGTAGGGCAGGACGTCGTCGCGGCCGATGAGCTTGGCCACCCGCTCGATCCCCTGCCGGGAATCGTGGAAGGCAATCACCTGGGCCTCGGAGTCCGCCTCTACGATGGCGGCCACCAGCGCGGCGAGCTGGTCCTCGGCGCCACCCTGTCCGACTTCCAAGGGCAGATGCAGCAACCCCCTGGGATGCCGGGGGGCCCCATTCCTGCTCTCGTCCACCACAGCGAATTCCTGCCCGGTGAGCTTCCGCATGTGCTCTTCGGGGCTGAGGATGGTGGCGGTGGCGGCCACGAACTGGGGCGGCTTGGCATTGCCGGCGTTCACCGCCGCTATCGCCAGCCTCCTGAAGAGGTAGGCCGCGTTGGAACCGAAGACGTCCTCGTAGACGTGGGCCTCGTCGATGATGATGTTCCGGAGCCTGGCCAGGAATTCCCGCACCGCCGGGCTGTCGGCCCGGCGGGTCATCCAGGCGTGGCACACGTCGGGGGTCATGATCACCACCCTGGCCCGGCGGATGATGGGATCCCGTTGATTAACTCCCACGTCGCCGTTGATCTTCCCGACGGTATCCCGCGGCAGCCCGACCAGCTCGCAGGCCTCCAGCCAGCGTCTCTCCTGGTCGTTGGCCAGCGCCTTGGTGGGATAGAAGACCAGGGTGGTGGGTTCCGCGCTGGCCTTGATTCCGTGGAGGGTCCATGCCTGGAACACCATCGATTTACCCGAGGCGGTGGCGGTGGCCACCACGACATTCTCACCCCGGTCCAGCGCACCCAGGGCCTCGGCCTGGTGCAGCCATAGCTGCCCACCTGCCCCGGCCTCCCGGGTCATCGGCCATGCCGGTCCCTGGACCATGTCATCGGGCACCGGAGCTCTACGCTCCTGACTGGCCGGTATCTCCAGACTTGCCACGGAGCCGCAACCGAGGCAATGCCCGTGGCCTTCCTCCCAAGGGATCTCTCCGGCGGTAGCCGGTCCACCACACTTCCTGCACCTGAGCGTCATATCTGCTGTCTGTTCCCCTTCTTGCGGCGCCCTCCGGTAAAGGGGCCGGAACGAACGCACCAGCATCTCGTCCGGCGAAATGCCGGCAGTAGCCACCGGCGTCGGCTGGAGCCCCATGCTTTCGGAACACTGGCGAAGTGGCGGGCGTTCCCCGAGGGGTCGTTCCCGGATCGCAGGAATCGTATTAGCTCAGAGAGGCAATCGCGAGTAGGAGCCCAGTTCCGCTCCCTCGAGCTCTTCACCTGCAGTTATCGCTGAGCGATTTGCTCGAAACCCGCGCCCTCGAGGCGGGATTGTCTGGAAGCACTGTCGCTATGCTGAATCACTGGATCACCAGGTACATCACAGTGAGGCATCATGATGGTTCAGCGATTGAGCAAGGTCGATGCAGCGAAGGTTCTGCAGGTGCACCATTCCACCGTTGATCGCATGATACAGCGGGGAGAGCTGCAGGTTGAACGGGAAGGGCATGGCCGAGGGGCCAAGGTGTGGGTCCTCCTTGATGGTATAGCGGAAGATGCACCAAGAGATGCACCAGAAGATGCACCAATGGGTCCACCAGCAGGTTCATCACATTCCCGTAATGGTCAATCGGCCGGTCCATCACCTGCTCCATCTGCTCCACCCAGCGATGTATCTGCGGAGGTTGAGCTGGCAGCACTGAGGGAGCGGGTCAAGGGGTTGGAGGAGTTGGCGGAATACAACCGGCAACAGCTGGTTGATGCTGACTGGCGATACCAGCAACTCCTGGAGCAGCTGACCTCGAGTCAGAGGATCTCGGAAGGCCTGACCAGGTCGCTGCCGGCAGCTGCCCTCGCTGACGTGCCGGCCCAGCGCAGGCGGTGGTGGCCTTTTGGTAAATTGCAAACGTGATGGGACGATCACGAAACTCCGCTGGTCTCCGTTCCTAGTCCTCGTCTGCCATGCGGGCAAGGCCCCCGAACCGCTTTGTGCCAGGACGCCGCCGTTCGAATGGTAATTGGTTGCCCACAGTGCCGGCAATGGCCCCGGTGCTTGACCGCCGGGTCCTGGAGCTGCGGGCCTGCCTCCAGCTCAAAGCGGCCTTGCTCTTTGCTTGTCATCCCGCCCCCTTCAGAGTGCCCCTTAAGAGGCTGAAAATGCGGTTCGCACAATGCCTGTTCTGGTGAGCGGGCCACGGCCTGGTTCTCGGGCAACCGGTGGGCCCTGGCGGATTCGCTAGGCAGCTATGTTGGCCCGAATGTGACTACCGGTAGTCCGTTGGATCGATGCACTTATCATAGGTCGTCTTGTCGATGGGGATCCAAGTGGTGCCGTCGATCCCAAATAAACGCCCGCCGGGAACCAGTGGGATGACCGACTCGAAAGCGACTGTCCTGTTTTGGTTTTGAGCTACTTGTTTGGACAACGCGACAGCTGGCGCTAGGTCAGAATCCTGACTCACAACGATCGCAACGTCATAGCTCTGCTGATGGGTGGCCTGTACCAAGTCAATGGCCAGGCTGACGTCCACTCCCTTCTCCAGGCCGCTAGAATTCAGTCGGCCCCTGTATACATAGACCCCTTGCCGCTGTAAGGCCCTAAGCTTGTTGTTCCAGAACTTGTGCCAGAAGGCATTTTGGGACTGGTCGGGGACGCCGGTATAGAACCGCACCTCGGCCAGAGCCCGACCTGGAACCCTGGATACGAGGGCTTCGGCCAGCTTAACGACATCGTAGCTGGGCCAGATGTAAGGAGGCCCCGGGCCGTAGGCCCGCATCGCCAAACGGTAGAGGTTTTGGCCATCAAACGAAACGAGGGCGCGCATAGGCAAAAAAACACCCGCCCGGGGGACGGGGCCTGAGCCCGATCCAGCGGACGGGGAGTAATTACAAAAATGCTAACAGGGAAGTTGCCTGGAAGTCAACCCTATGATGGCATAGAGAATCTTGCATAAACATCAGCAGGGACACTAACCTTCACCCGTCAACCCCAAAGCCGAGCGGCACCCTGATGCCTACCGGCGGAAAAGAGGACGTATGAAATGTCCACATTGCCTCGAAAATTGCTACATGGAAGAACGCACCCATTGGAACTTCAGCCTCAGCACACCTGGCCAGAAATACATTATGCACTTGGGTAATGACCCGGATGGGCATTGGTGGATAGAGAAGGTATGGTGCCCTAATCCCGTTTGTGGGAGAGTTATCCTCAGCGTAATCAATTGCGAGAGCACACAGTTCGACTCCAAGTATCCACAATCGAGGTCCCCAATGCCCGCCGGTGATGAGCGGATTGTGCACGTTCGGCCCAAGACTACTAACCGCCCACCCGTCCCCGTGGAGGTTCCGGACGATTTCACGGAGGACTACCGAGAGGCCTGTCTCGTACTTGCTGACAGCCCGAAGGCAAGCGCCGCTCTAAGCCGCCGGTGTTTGCAACATATCCTTCGGGAGAAGGCTGGGATGAAGAATTCGAATGATCTCGCTAAGGCGATTCAGGAGGTACTCGATAATCCTGCTATCCCCCCCGACGTCTCGATGACACTTGATACGGTGCGTAATATTGGGAACTTCTCGGCACACCCGAACAAGAGCCTGAGAACCGGTGAGATAGTTGATGTGGAACCGATGGAAGCTGAATGGTGCCTCGACACCATCGAGATTTTGTTTGACTTCTACTTCGTGAGACCCACAGACATCGAGACCCGCAAGCGGGCGGTGAACGAGAAGCTCGCTGAGACGGGAAAGCCTCAGATGCCAGTCTAGATTAGGCCGTAGGGAGTGCGCCACGCCTAGATAACCCGGGTCCCTGTTGCGTCGCCAACCCCCCGCATCCACATCTAAGGAGAAGCCCCGGCAAGTGTTGCCGGGGCTTCTCTCGGCTAACATTCAAAGCTAACTCCGAGGCGTTTCTGTGTGTCGGCCGGCCGCCCTGGTCGACGTGGCCAGCCGAGGACCGCCGCTTTACCACCCCTTCGCCCCGCAGTGCGGGCAGGGTTCCCGAACCACCCTGCGCCACTCGACGCCGCTCTGGGCGGAGATCTCCTGCTGGCAGTGGAGGCAGTTCGCCCAGTGCTCGTTGTCCTCGTCGAGGTCCTCGGCAGCCAGCTCCAGGCAGTCGACGCAGCCGGCCACCGTGGCGGGGTCGTCCGTGAAGACCGTGGTCAGGCTCTCGGTCCCGCAGAGCGGATGGTCGTCGGGGGCGTAGTGGATCACGCTATCCTCTTCGTCCGGCGTGTAGTCCGGCCCCTGGCTCACCCGGGGCGAGGGGTCAAAGCCTTCCGGGGTATCGTCTAACCTGCGTCCTGGGTGGCCGAAGGGGGGGCTCCGCGTCCGCAAAGAGGGCGTCCATGCTATTCGTGGTCGTCATCGTAGCGGTTGTCTCGAGATGCGGATTCTGCCGCTCGTTACGGTTATGATCGCCCGTTCGTCGAGGGCTTGGCGGTGGTTGAGGATCAGGACGGCACTAAGACAGCGTGACCAGATAGACCGGAGATACGGACCTGAGAGTGGCAGGAGGACCGGATCCAGATTTCTTTCTTTCGGGCTGAGCTCAGCTAATTACTCCAACCAGCATTATCAGGAGATTGCTTTCCAGCATCACCACAGGTATAGTCACAGGCATATCTTAAGAGGTAGGCTCGATGACGTCGACGATGACATCCACCGAGAAGGTACTCGAAAACCGCCTCCGGCGCGCCGCTAAACGTCAGGGATTGCTCCTCGAAAAATCCCGTCGCCGCGACCCCAAGGCCATCGATCACGGTCTCTACGCGCTACTGGACGCCTTTACAGGTGATCCAGTCAATCAAACGGGTCGGACCGGGATTCACGTTCTCACGCTCGATGATGCCAGGGTGTGGCTTGAAGCCTGAGAGAGACGATGAAACTTCGGCCATCGAGTGTGATGAACTCACGACAGACTAAAGGAGTATCTAGTAGAGACTAGGAGAAGCCCCATGGGCATTACATAAGACATAAAATGGAACCGCCAGATGGTCATCTCCCCATCTGGCGGCGGTTACCAAAGCCCCCCGTTGCAAGGAAGGCGATGCACAGTTGAGCCGCAAGGAGCAGGCGTCACTATGCGTTTTCAATATAGCACACGACCCCCTCTCAATCCAGCTTCCCAGCCGGTCACTTCGCGGTTCTCTGTCCACTTGGCGGACGTATGCGAGTCGCCCGGAGACGCATCGGCCCACTGTTGCGATGACCTGAAGCCGCCAGCATACACCGCTTCGGGGTGCCACTTTTCCCGCAGATACCTCTCCCATCCCCTCCTGGCGCGCCGGGACGGCCATACTCCCCAGCAGCTCCGGAAACCTGCAGCACCCCTCCACAACCCGCGTGGCCGCGGCATAGGGGGCAAGTGATGCAGGACCACAGTGCCTACCCAGACCCTTCTGCCGACTCGCCTGGCGCCCACGCCAACGGCGCTGCCGATACCCCTGTCGCCGCCACAGAACCCTATGTCCATCCAAACATTCCCCTCGGGCTCCCGCACGTCGTCCAGTTCGTCGAGGCTTCGATTCATCATCTGCCCATGTCGGTCAGATTCGTGGGCGACAGGATGAGCCGCTACGCCAACGCGAGGGGCGTGGTCTCAATCGCGATCCCCTTCATCTGCCAGATCACCGGCCTGGGAAGCAAGAACACAGCGGAGCATCACATCCGCCTCATGGAATCCATGGGCGTCTTGGAGAAGAGGCCGGGAAAGGGCGGCAACGACCGAAAGAGCAATACCTACATTTTCCTGGGCGAGCAGCGCAACTGGAAGCCGCTGCCCACGGAGAGACCCGGCACTGACCCTTGGATAGCCCTGGCGCAGGCCCGCAGAGAGATCGAAGAACTCAGGGCAGAGATCGCCCGGCTCAAGAACGGCGGGGCCATCGGTCACTCTGGAATGACCGATGGTGAAGAGGCTGAGGCTCCCGAAGCCACCTCCCACAGCTACGAAACCCCCGATTTCAGCACTTCCACAGAGGCCCATGGAGCCATCGGTCACTCAGAAGTGACCGATGGCTCTGCGGAGACCCCCCCTGGCGAAAACCCCCACAGTCACGAAGCCCCGCATTCAGAATCAACGACTCAGGAGCCCATTGGTCACTCTGCAGTGCCCGTAGGGTCAGACGAGGGACAGCAATACCTTGCCCGCCGCGGCCGGGTGGAGGCGCTGGTCACGGAGCACCGGGGCTACTACGACCGCAGTTTCAGAGGGGGTGTGCTCAGTGCCATTCACCATTTCTCCCTCAACTCCGAGAACGAACAGGAACTGCTCCGCCAGGTAAGCGTGATCAGGGCAGGTCAGGAACCAAGTCCCTCCGCAGCCGGGGCAGCACAAGGAGGGGAAAGACCGCCCCCCCGCGAGGAAAGACTAACGGAATCCGGCCGCAGGGAGGTGGAGTACTGCCCGGACTGCGGCAGCCCCTACACCACGTTCAACGCGGAGGAACGGTGCCCCGACTGCACCGACCTCCGCCGCAGGGAGAGTGAGGCTTGATGAGCGCCGAGAAGGGCAACAAGGACAACCTGGAACATATCCGCAAGTACGTACAGAAACACGAGCGGTACTTCGAGGCCCTGGGCTTCCAGCGGCCGGGCGGGCTCCCGCGGTACTACGCGGAGCAGCGACCCGAGGAGTGGCCGCTGGACCTGGCCAAGGTCGAAAGGCTCAAGCGGGAGGAACAGGCCCGGGAGAAGGGCGCGTCCCGCAGCGACCGGACGGCTTCATCCGGCATGTCCGAGGAGGCCAGGAAACTGCTCGACAGCATCAGGTCCCTGGCTGGCCAGGGGCTCACACCCAAGCAGATAGCCGCTCAGCTCAGACTCGTCGAGGACGGCGTGCGCAACGTGCTGGCCATGGGCCGCCACGCATACGACCCGGATGCGGAAGCGCCGAGGCACAGCCCTGAGATCAGGGCCTACCGCAACGGTTTCGCGCGGCGCTCCTGGTAAAGCGGGAGGTCAGACCATGGAGGACCAACGGAACGGGTACATCTACGAGATCGCATCCCCGCTGGAGCTGGGCGTGTCCGACTACCGGGACCAGGCCCTCATTGTCTGGCGCCACGGGGACGACACAGAGACGGCCCAGCTGGTGCGGATGGTTTCCGCAGAGGCCCTGAGCGAGGCCCTGTGGAACGCCGGACTGCTGCTGCCCCAGACTGAGGAGACGACGCCATGACCACCTACGCGGAGAAGCTGCTGCCCCACGACGTTGAGGCCGAGGAGGCGGTGCTCGGCTCAATCCTGATCGACGGCGAGTGCCTCACCCGCCTGGTCCCGCTCCTGAAGGAGGGAGCCTTCTACCGGGAACGGAACCAACTCTGCTTCGACGCAGCCCTGAGCCTGTTCCAGCGCGACCAGGCCGTGGACCAGGTAACCCTGGCCGGAGAGCTGGCCCGCACGGAGAAGCTGGTCCTGGCGGGCGGCATGGCCTACCTGTCCCACCTGGTGTCCATCACCCCCACGTCGGTCCACGCCGAGGACTACGCGCAGGTCATCTCCCGAACCTCCAGCATGCGACGGCTGATCGACGCCGGCAACAGGATCATAGACCTGGGCTACGCCGACACGGAGGACCTCGAGGCCACCATGCGGCAGGCCGAGGACGCCCTGTTCACCGTCAGGGGTACTGGCCAGCCCCGCAGCTTCGTGCCGCTCAAGGAGATTTACGACCAGTACCTGCAGGAGCAGGCGTCGGCCGCGGCCGACCCGGAATTCTCGGGGATGCCCATCATGTCCGGATTCCCGGACCTGGACGAATGCCTCGGCGGGCTGCAGCGGGCCGACCTGGTCATCCTGGGCGCCCGTCCCTCCATGGGAAAGAGCAGCCTGGCCGTCAACATGGCGGTCAACGCCGCGAAGTCCGGCCAGACCTGCGGCGTCTTCAGCCTGGAGATGACCAGGGAGCAACTGGCCCTGCGGATCCTGGCCTCGGAGGCCGAGATAGACTCCCACCGCCTCAGGCTGGGCCTGTACACCCACATGGAAGAGGACAGGATCATCGACTCCATCGGCCGGCTGTCCGATCTCCCGGTGTTCATCGACGACACCCCGTACCAGAGCATGGTCGAGATGCGGGGCAAGGCCAGGAGGCTGGCCTTGGAGCGGGGGCTGGACCTGCTGGTGGTCGACTATCTGCAGCTGGTGCAGGGGAAGCAGAAATGGGGACAGTCCAACCGGGTGCAGGAGATCACCGAGATCTCCCGGGAGCTGAAGGTCCTGGCCGGCGATCTCAAAGTGGTCCTGATCGCCTGCTCGCAGCTGAACCGGATGGTGGAGAACCGGCCGAACAACCGCCCCAGGCTCTCGGACCTGCGGGACAGCGGCAGCATCGAGCAGGACGCCGACGTGGTGATGTTCATCCACCGGGAGGACGTCTACACGACCGAGGAGGAGTGGACCCAGACGCACCTGGGACAGGACTACCCCAGGAACATCGCGGAGATCATCATCGCCAAACACCGCAAGGGGCCCACGGGCAGCATCCGCCTGGAGTTCGTCGACAACCTGGTGCGGTTCGACTCCGTCTGATCCGGCTATTAACCCTGAAACAGGAAGGCCGCCGGTGAATCACCGGCGGCTTTTCTTTTGCTGACCCCCCGGCAACCCATGCCGTAGGCCACTGGAAAGTGACCACTATCGTAGTAGTAGTAGAAGATATATATATTTATATGACTACCACTACGTTAGTAGTCACTCTGGAGTGAGCCATGGCATCTTGCCCGCCAGATCCACTGGATGTTGTGCCATCATGCCTTCGAGGGCCGCCTCTTCGTCGAAGAGACCCAGGCTCCCGCGAGGGCTGACCGGGAGTAAGCAGCGGAAGGAGAACCGATAGGCTCGCACCACGGCCCGGGAGCGGAAGGCTGCCGGGCGTGGTCGCAACGGCCACCCGCAGCCCGCGAAGCCGCAGGCACCGCCCAAGCGTTGACGGTCCCAGTCTCGCCGCCCTTTGCCCAGTGGCATATAATCAGCACCGTCCGAACGTTGATCGCCAATCCCCGGAGGTCGAGCATGACCACCGCCAAGAATCCGAAGGTCCGAACCCACTTCCGGCTGCCCGACCCGCCCGACCGTGAGCCCGACGAAAAGATGACCAGCGCCAAGCACCTCCACGAACCGGGCAACACCCACCACCTGGCCCAGCACTTCGGAAACGCGGAGTCCAACCTGGTCGTCGCAGAACGCTACATCACCATGATGCCTGAACGCCGCCTGCCCAGCGGACTGGCCCGGCGATACCCCGACCTGCTCATCGCCCTAGGCGTCGACCCAGCGGCCTACTACGAAAGCAACGGGTACATCATCGGCGAGCAGGGCAAGCCGCCCGACTTCGTGCTGGAAGTGGCGTCCGCCAGCACCGCAGACGAAGACACCGGGCCTAAGAGGCTCGACTACGAAGCGCTGGGAATATCCGAATACTGGCGTTTCGACGAGACCGGCGACTACCACAAGACCAAGCTGGCTGGCGACCGCATGGTCGATGGCCACTACGAAACCATCGCCGTCGAGGAGCTGGATGACGGCGTCCTGCAGGGATACAGCGCCGCGCTGAACCTGCACCTCCGATGGGAGCAGGGGGAACTGCGCTGGCACGATCCGGCGACAGGCCGCCATATCCTGACCTACGACGACCAGCGTACCCGCGCCGACAACGCACAGAGTCTCGCAGAGAGCGAACGCGCCTCTCGCATGGAAGCCGCCGCCCGGGCCGAGGCGGCAGAAGCTCGCGCCGAGGCGGCAGAAGCGGAGCTGCGGCGGCTGCGCGAACGCTGAGCAACCGGCCGACACGAGCGGCGAGGGCCGCCAAGACAGCAGGGGGTGAGCCTCCACGTAAAACTCTCGATGCTGAGCTACCTGCTGACCGCCTGGGGGCAGCTTAGAGCAGGCGACTACGCCGATATGCCCAGAGTGAACACCACCGCCGGACTTGCAGGCCCGACAGCGCTGACTATGAGTGGATGAATGTCCACACGCCTTAAAACAGCCGCTATTAGGCATCCAAAAGCGGGTTCCGGAGGTGTCGCATCAGCTATCCTCACGGTGTCGCCACAAGTCGAATCACGTGAGGCAACACGCAGCTATGCGCCTGTCGAAACAGCAAGCCGCAGCCAGGCTGGAAGTTTCAACAGCCACCATCGAGCGGAAGATCCAGAGGGGCGAGCTCAAGGCCGAGAAGGAACCCCACGGGTCCCGGTATCGGGTCTGGGTGACCTTCGACGACGACGAAACGCCCGAAGCAGCTGTCGCAACTCCCGTGCAAGCACCTGTTGAAACACCTGTCGCATCAGTGTTGCGACGTGATGAAACTCCTGTCGAAACAGGTGTCGCAACACCCCTACCCCCTGAGCTGGCGCCTGCTGTAGAAATGGCCAGGCTACAGGAACGGAACAAGGCCCTTGAGGAGCTAGCCGGCTACCACCGCCAGCTGCTGAGCGACTCCGAGTGGCGGTTCCAAGAGATGGTCCACCAGCTCAGGCAGAGCAACGACACGATCGCGACCCTGAGCAGGGCCCTCCCCGAACCGAAAGATGAATCGGATGACACCGCCTCACCGGCCGCAGCAGCGCCGGCTGAGAAAGAGCGACGTCACCCCCGCTGGTGGCCATTCGGCCGGAAATAGCGGCGCGGGTGCACAAGCCCGCCGACAGGTGTGTAGAGAGCAAGTCGAGAATCGTCAAATCAACAGGCTGATGAAGGTGCAGAAAGGCAGACCCTAGCAGTAGAATCGCCGCCGGACATCTGTACGAACGGAGATACCCCGGCATGGTGAAGCTACTGCTACCAGCGATTCTCACTGTCCTGTTCACCCTGGCCGCCTGCGTAAACCAGGCACCGACATCTGTCGTAGAGCCAACAACGGTCTCAGCACCCCCTGAGACCGTCGCAGCAGTCGGCCAGGCAGAGCCTACTCCAGTAGCAGGGCCGACCGAAGAGCCACCACCAGTGCCTGCACAGACGCCCACGAGCCCACCGGGGCCTACGGCGGCTTCAAAGCCCGAGCCTACAGCAACCGAGACGCCGACACCGACGGCCACGCCAACCCCGGTCCCGGCCCCAATCGAAACGCCGACACCGACGCCCGAGCCCACGGCGACGAGCAGCCCTACGCCAGAATCAACAACGGCGGCAACACCTACGCCGACACCAATCCAGAGGGCAGCCATGTGGCGACTCGCTGTAGCGCCCGAGGACCGGTGCTCGGAATATGCCTCCAGTGACTACAGCTACTCGCCGTCAGTCGAACCCAGGATCGTCGACATCCAAGGCGGGATATATGGTCCCTACACGGGGACCTGGTTTGACAGCATCCGTGAAACTGACATCGAGCACATCGTGGCCAGGTCGGAGGCCCACGACAGCGGCTTGTGCGCGGCGAGCGACGTGGCCAGGTCAGAATTCGCATCCGACCTGCTGAACCTTACGCTGGCGTCGCCCAGCGTCAACCGCCACCAGAAGAGCGACAACGACGCGGCCGAGTGGCTCCCCGAGCTGAACCAGTGCTGGTACGTTGATAGGGTGGTGCAGGTGCGCCGGAAATACCAGCTGACCATCGACCAGGCCGAGGTTGAGGCCATCGACAGGGTCCTGGCTGGCTGTGAGTCAACCGAGATGGTCTTCCTAGCGCAGGAAGCGTCGACAACCACGGCAGCCATTCCGACCCCGACCGAGGCACCAGAGGTGGACGCCCTAGCCACGTACGATGGCAACGGCAACGGCCGGATCACGTGCGCGGAAGCCCGGGCTCACGGGATCGCGCCAGTACACCGCGGGCACCCCGCCTACCAGTACATGCGCGACGCGGACGGAGACGGCGTGGTGTGCGAATAGCGACGTGGTGGACGAGGAAACCAATGGCATCTGCCTGAAGAGTCCGTCGTCCATGGCTGAGGTGGACCCCATCGGTTGGACAGGATTAAGCCACAACGTCCGCAGCCCACCGGGCGCCGAGCCAGGCCGGCCCCAGCCCGAGGGCGAGACCGCGGTTCGGACAACCGGTCTTCTGACCGCCGGATGTAACCCTGGGGACTGAACTGACCCCGTCCGCCAACCGTTGACGACCGAAGGCAACAACGTTCCTTTCGAAGGGTAATCACCCCCCGTCCGCTGGAGTGTGGCTTAGGCCCTCCCCCCGGGCCGGTGTTTTTTGCCATTGGCGCTCCCACGGGGCACAGCCAGCCACCGGCGCCGGCGAAGTCGAACCGGAAGAACGCCAGGCGGGTAAACCGGCCGAGTCATTGACTCCACCGCGCCGGGTGCGGAGGCAGGCAATCCCCCGGCGTGTGCTAGGATTCGGACGCGCCGTCCGACCGCGGCCCAGCAAACACAGTGAGTGAAGCTAGATGAGAACGCCACGACCTTTCCTGGGAATCTTTGCCCTTGCGCTGCTTCTGCCGTTGCTGCTGCTGGCCTGCGGCGGCTCTGATGAGCCGGCGAATGGGCCATCCTCGGAACGGCCCACCGCCGGGCCCACAACGGAAGTCGCCGAACCGTCGCCCACACCCAGGGCCACCGATGAGCCGGAGAGCAGGACATCCTCTGGACAGACCACCGCCGAGCCGACCTCGCTCGAAACGGACCGGGAAGCGCTGGCCGCCCTCTATAACGCCACCGGCGGCCCGAATTGGAGAAGAAACAATAACTGGCTGAGCGACGTGCCGATTAGTGAGTGGGAAGGCGTCACCACTGACGGCAACGGCCGCGTCACCGAACTGGGCCTCCCTGGGAACGAGTTGAGAGGGGAGATACCGCCGGAGTTGGGCAACCTCGCCAACCTGACAAAGCTGTGGCTCACTGAGAACCAGTTGAGCGGGGAGATACCGCCGGAGTTGGGCAACCTCGCCAGCCTGTCATGGCTGGGCCTCAGCGGGAACCAGTTGAGCGGGGAGATACCGCTGGAGTTGGGCAACCTCGCCAGCCTGTCATGGCTGGGCCTCAGCGGGAACCAGTTGAGCGGGGAGATACCGCTGGAGTTGGGCAACCTCGCCAGCCTGGAATATCTGTTCCACGGCGGGAACGAGTTGAGCGGGGAGATACCGCCGGAGTTGGGCAACCTCGCCAACCTGACAAGGCTGGACCTCACCGGGAACGAGTTGAGCGGGGAGATACCGCTGGAGTTGGGCAACCTCGCCAACCTGACAAGGCTGGACCTCAGCGGGAATCAGTTCAGCGGGGAGATACCGCCGGAGTTGGGCAACCTCGCCAACCTGACAAGGCTGGACCTCAGCGGGAACCAGTTCAGCGGGTGCGTGCCAAGCAGTTTGTCGGGCCAGTTGAATATGCAATATTCAGACTTGGGTGGACTCCGGTTCTGCCCGTGAGGCCGCGGTTGGACTGAGTCCTGCGTGTCAACGGCGGCGACATTGGCGGTTTGCCCGCAGCTCAGGTATTCCCGATCTCTGATCCCCGATCCCTCTCCCTCCTCCCCAAGAATGAAGGGCGTCCCCGCATGCCCTTCCAAGCCGAGTTGCCAGGCAGCGCGGCTGAACTAGATGACCCTGTCACCGCACCCTGGCGTGGGCTGGCTGGCTGTCTCACCCGTCGCCCCAGGCAGCGGGGTCAACATCACGCGCCAACGGGGAGTTTCCTTGGACGCCTCGACCAAGAGTTCTCCCAGCGGGACATCGACGTCAATATCGTCGAATTCGAAGTTGAAGGCGGCCTGCACGTCAGCAGGGCAGACGACGCCAGCTGTAGCGTTGTTCTCGCGTCCCACCCGCCTCAGTTTCTCGCGTTCGGCGAGGGTCATCTTGAGCCGGCGGTGGCAGCCGGCAATGGCGCATTTGACCGGTACTTTTCTGGGCATTTCCCCAATATTACAACGACAGATCAAGGAGGGGGTTGCACGCATGCGCGCAGAGGGGTCAGCCTCATCTACTTTTGCCCGCAAGGTTATTCGGCCCTGCCGCATGATCGCCGGGTCCGGAACGCCGACCCAGGCAACCCCACCTGGTCGAGGTGGCTGGAAACAGCCTGTTTACAGCCATGGCTGTAAATCCCCACTCCCCGTAGCTGAAGGGGTGGCTGGCAAACCCGGTTGCAACACCTCTGGCAGAATCCAATACTTCAGGTATTCCAGCCAGGGGTGTAGAGGGATGACGCTGTATGGCTATGCCAGGGTCTCGGTGAGAGAGCCGGAGGACAAGAACCTGGACCTGCAGGTGGAGCGACTGGTCCGCGCCGGCTGTGCCATGGGCAATGTTCGAGCCGAGGAGGCCAGCGGGGCCAAGGACGACCGCGGCGGCCTCCTCGAACTGCTGGACCTGGTGGTCGAGGGGGACACCCTGGTGGTCACCCACATTGACCGGCTCTCCAGAGGCCTGACCTACGGACTGCAGGTCATCGAGGGCCTGCACCTGGCGGGAGTGGAGTTCCGGTCCCTGGCGGAGGACTTCGACACCTCGACGGCCACCGGCAAGCTCCAGCTCCAGATGGTGCTCGCCTTCAGCGAGTGGTGGCGCAACTCGATCAGGGACCGCTCGGTCGCGGGCCAGGCGAAGGCGCGGGCCGAGGGGCGTTTCCCTGGCCGGAGGCCCAGCCTGAGCGAGCAGCAGCGGGAGTACATCCAGGTGGAGCGGTCGAAGGGAGTGAGCCAGCGGGAACTGGCCAAACAACTGGAGGTCAGCCGTTGGACCATCCAGCAGGTGGACGGGTAGCGGTTGGGTGGAGGGTTGGGAGGAAATTGCAGCCTCTGAACGGAGATCACCGGTTGGCAGCCTGACCCAGTTACGTTCCCAGGCCCCTGCCGGCGGCGGCTCCCAGAGTCATCACGATCCCAATCCGGTCAAGTCCAGCGGGTGATTTTGAACAGAGTCGGCGCCTTGCGCAAACCTGACGGGCGATAACCCCGCCCGCCATCCGGTCGTGGCCGGAACGGTCAAGGGCTGGCGGAATCAGGCGCCAGCGCCCAAGCAGGCCAGCGCGCTTATCGCCGAGGCCCTGGCACGCATCCGGGAGACCGCCCAACTTGTAAAGGGCACGCCACTTAAGGAACTTGATCATCGCCGAGGAGTTGCCATACCTGGAGAGAGAACACACCTCTCCGAGACCAAGCGAGCGAATTTCAGAAGTAGAGACTATCAAGGTCCCAAAACCGTCAAGCTGGAAACCGGAGTCGAGGAGTGTTTTGCATGAGAGTGTATTGGCGAAAGGTAAGAAGGGGAGAGAACCTGATTCTCAGTGACGAAAACGACGGCCATGAAGAGGAGCTTGGAGGGGTCCGAGACACCAAACGGGGCATCGACGCGTCGGCGAAGACTTTCAGCTACGACCCGGGCCGCTCCCGGAAGGGGTTCCCATCTATCGAAGAAGCCAAGGATTTCGTGGAGTCCTTCAGACCTTGGGAGCTATTCGGTGCCCAGGGCGTGACTGTCGACCCTGGGGTTAGGCCCGCCCTGGATTCGGCCACAACCGTTTGATTGGCAGGAGGAGCGGATGCCAATACGCAAAGAGATGCAGCAGCGATACCCGAAGGACTGGGCGCTACGCTCGAGGGGAACCAGTTGAGCGGGGAGATACCGCCGGAGTTGGGCGACCTCGCCAGCCTGACACAGCTGCACCTCGAGGGGAACCAGTTGAGCGGGGAGATACCGCCGGAGTTGGGCGACCTCGCCAGCCTGACACAGCTGCACCTCGAGGGGAACCAGTTGAGCGGGGAGATACCGCCGGAGTTGGGCGACCTCGCCAGCCTGACACAGCTGCACCTCGAGGGGAACCAGTTGAGCGGATTGCGTGCCAGTCAGTTTGCAAGGCCAGTTGGTGGGTGGTTCAGAAGTAGGTGGCCTGCCGTTCTGCCCGTGATGGCCCGCTCACCCGGCCAATCACCTAACAGGCTGCTGAACAAATGTGTTCAGGTCGGGAATATACGGTTCAGGTCGTTGGAGCCTGGGTCCTGTTGGAGGGAATTGTGCCGTTCACACGGGACTTTCAGCCCCTTCGGCTTTTGCGGACCGGCCCTTTTGGGGCACCGGGCATAGCTAGCCCATTCTCAGGTCATGCCATCCGGGCTTTCGGAGTTGTCGTTGCCTGACCCAGCAGCTTGGCCATCCGAACCAGGTTGTAGGCCGTGGCCACCAAGTGCCCTGCCAGTCCAGTCCGGTCCAGTCCCCGGTAACGGGTCCGCCGGAACCCGCCCACCGTCTTCATCCACCCAAAGATCTCCTCAACCCGTTTCCGAATCCGCTGGCTGAGCGCGTACCCCGGATGCCGGGTGGTCCGGCCGTCAATGGCGCTGGAGCGCCCCTTGGTGTTCTGCGCGACGTGAGGCGTCACACGGCGCCGGCGCAGGTCTGCCACGCAGTCCCGGGTGTCGTAGCCCTTGTCCCCGCCCAGCGTTTTGGGATGAAAGCCCCGTTCCCGGGCTTGGCCCAACAACTCCGGCACAATATCCCGCTCCGCCGTGCCCGTCGCTTGGGTGGTCTGAAAGTCCACCAGCATTCCATGCCGGTTTTCCATCAAGGCGTGGGCCATGAAGACCAGCCTGGCTTCCTTGCCTTTACCCTTGCGCAGCAACCGGGCCTCCGGGTCCGTTGTGCTCTGATGGGTGGCATTGCCGCGCCGTTCCCCATGGAAGTCAACCGAGGGGTTGCCCGGGTCAGCGTCGGTTGTCCGGGGCGGGTCGCCCTCCTTGGGTTTGAAGCTCTTCAGGCTGGCTGCCGCCTCAATCAGGGTTCCATCCACCGTGAAGTGCTCATCCGACAGCAGGCCATGGCGGTCCGCTTCCAGCACCACTTCTCCGAACAAAGCCTGGCCCACTCCATGCCGGAGCAGCCGCTCCCGGTTCTTGGTGAAGGTGGTGGCATCGAAGCTGGGTTCAATAACGTTCATATCCAGAAACCACCGGAAGAGGAGGTTGTAGTCCAACTGCTCACAGAATGCCCGTTCACTGCGCACCGAGTACAGGGCAATCAGCAATGAAGACTTCAGCAACCGCTCCGGCGGGATCGACGGCCGGCCCACATTGGCGTACATCCGGTCCAAGTCCGGGGACAGCGCCTTCAGGGCTTGGTCCGCCAGCCTCTTGACAACACGCAGGGGATGGTCCGATGGCACCCGCGTTTCCAGGTCAATGAAGGCCAACAGGGTCACCTGTGGATCTTGTCTCCCGCGCATCGTCTCAACCTCCGTCCAAGGTTGCGTCCAGGGTGATCCTATTTTAACTCGTTCCCTCTCCGCTGTCGGGCCACGCCGGGTTTTTCAGCAGCCTGCTAGATGAATCCTCCGCAGAGCGTACAGTAAGCGAGGCCCGTGTCCCCTGTACGCTCCGCAACGTCCGCCGGCCGCTGCACCAGGTGCCGAGCCATGCCGGTCCAAGCCCGAGGGTTGCTGGAGCGCCCCTCCAGTCGGGCGCGGCAATCCAGGGCAGGCAGCACTGCCACCGGCCCAAAGGACCGCTGGCTCATGCTCCTCATGGGGGTGGCTGGAATATTCGAGCCGAGGAGGCCAGCGGGGCCAAGGACGACCGCGGCGGCCTTTTGGATCTGGTGGACCTGGTGGACCTGGTGGACCTGGTTACCATCGGCGGTCCCGGGTCATTCCGCCGTCGGCGTTGACACTATTTCCGGGATCACCACTTCCCATCGCTCGCTTTTGAGTCGGCCGTGGTACCCTCTTCCGACTTCGTCTTGTCCCAGCAAGCGATGGCCAGTACGGTCGCCGATACTCCTCCTGCTTCTGCAGGAGCCTTGAATCCCTGCGCCAGTTGGCCCACTGAGATGCCGTCCACGGTTGTCAACTCCCACAGGTTCCGGTCGGTTCTGACTTGCAGGGGGGCTCCGGCGGACAGTCCGGCGATAGCACGGTGGACTGGGTGATCCGGAGGCCTGTAGCCGGCGAAACTCAGCCGCACGTCCCTCAGGCTGAGCCTCTGGTATGCCTGCCTCATTTCCATAGGAGCCGGCGGGATTCGGTCCGGTTCCTGCCGGACCAGAACTGAATGGTGACTGCGAAGCAATTTGAGGAATGGGTTGGAGTTCCCGGACCTGGTCAGGATAAGGGTCTTCCTGGCGCGGGTCATGGGCACGTAGTAAAGACGTCGGGGAGCGTCGGGGTCCTCGCCCTTTCCTGCGGTGTGCCAGCTGCCGTCCAGAATGGCGACGTGGTCGAACTCCAAGCCCTTGGCACGGTGAGAGCGCCGGTCAGCAGCAAACCATGCTGGCGGCGACGGTTATCCCGGGCCCACTCTGCCAGCCATTCTCGAAAGACACCCGTGCATCTCTCCCCGGTCATATCCAGGATGTGCGCGTGGTGGCTGAGTTGGTTCAGCACCACGCCGCTGAGGCGCTCAGAGCCGGATGCATCGGTCCACTTGTTGAAGGACAGGTTGGTGGTTACCAGGATGGATAGCGGTCAGTAGCGCTATCCATTGATTGGCAAAAACCAGCTGACATGGAATCGGATCACCTACCGAAGCTGGTTTGCCTCCATCAGACAGAACGCTCATCGCGAGCTCCCTGTACAGCATCCACAAAGATGGTGCGCACGGGCAGGTTCGAGCCCGCGTGAGGGTCCCGCACCACCGTTGCCAATATGCGGCCTGTTTGCCCAGATATACGGCGTTCTATCTCTGCCGTCAACTCGTCATCGAGGCCGACGGCATTGCGCAAAAGGGAAACAAACACGGCCGCTGGGGCATCGAGCGTGCCGGGGTCCAGAATGGCTTCCCGTACCTTGTTGGCCGCGGCGGGATCGCGTCGCAATCTGTGAGAGACGTACCTTGCGAATACCCGGTCGATGTAGGGGTTGCCTATTTTGCACAGACGGTCGTGGTGTTGCTGAATCTGGGCAACGATCTCGTCGCTTGGAGAAACCGAGTAGGACAATGCGAAGTAGGTTCCGGGATTGACTCGGTGAGTTCGGCGGCTTCCTCCGGAGTCCCGCAATTCAGAATGGAACCGCCAAGCCTTCTGCACCCTGGGGTGATCCGGAAAAAGCGTTGCCAACGATTCGAGTGCGGGTCCCTCGTAGCTCCCTTGTGCGGCCTCCACGAGCGCTTCTTCCAGTTGTTCGGGTTGCAGGCCGATCCGTTCGGGCTGGGCCAACAAGTGGCTGACCGGCTCGCCGTAGGAGTAGTCGCTGTCGCGCAAGAAGGATATCAGGGCTTTCGAGACCGTCTCGGGCCTTCCGGCTCTTCTGCGGACGGTCCACAGGAATATGCCGCTCCGGGTCTGCAGCTGGGGATTTGCGGCCAGTTCGTTCTCGAGTTCGTGCTCAAGAGCCGGGTTTTCTGCGGCCACCAGCGCGAGCGAGTTCCAGACTGAATCTGAGTTATGGTCTTCAAACGGTCCCTCCAGTCTGTCGAGAAGTTGTTCGCCGAAGGTGCTCCGCAGTTTCTCCCACGAGGCTGCCAATTGCTGCAACAGTATTCTGTCAGGGCGGTCGAGATAGTCATTGAGCCTCACGCTAGCTGGGGGCGAGTTACCAACCGTTTCCACCTTGTTCAACACCGGTGACCAGTTTTCCAGGACGCACATTCCAACCCAAGCGGCGCGTCTGCGTGCATCGTGGTCATGCCCACGAGCAGACGCCTGCTCGCCAAGATGTGCCAGGGCAAGGTTCCACGGCTCTTCGTTGGCGGGATGTTCCTGTTTGATCCGTGCCAGGGCCTGGTGATACGCCAAGGACGCGACGCTCTTGTTGGGATCGGACGTCTCCTCAGCCCAGCGAGCGGTCAATTCCCTCACCAGCCTAGAATTGATTCCACGCTCAACCAACGTCTGGCAGATATGGGTGCGCAAGTGTGCCGGCAGGGAACGGAGAACCCTCGAAGCCTCTGCAAGGAACGGCTCCAGGTTCTCTGGTTCCTGTCCGAACACATTTAGGAAAATTTCGAGCGGCATGTCGTCGCGTTGAGCGAACTCGTTCAGAACTTCCACCGAACCCTCCGCCGGATAGAGCTCTGCAGCGAGGGCCAGCCGCGGATAACCGTAAATCCAAGGGAGGGTTTCCGGAATAAGCTCGATCGCCTCACGCATTACTCGCTCATTGTCCCGGCGGACGGAGGGGCCTTGCTCGCGACAGGCTCGGATCAGCGCGGAGGAGACCATGTCATAACGCGGGCTATTGGACTCTGACGAAGCATCCAGAGAACGGAGTATTTCCATAAGCCGTGGGATGACTTCACCGGCATTCAGAACAGTGGAAGCCACATTGGCGACCATTGACGCTCGCCGAGGATCGCCCATGATTACCGAGCGGAGTTCAGCGAGGACCTCTTCGTCCCCGCCGAAGTGTTCCCCCAGAGCTGCGGCAGCCCAGTGGGGAAAGGAGGAGTTCGCTAGGCCCCTAAGCAGCGTTTCTCTCATGACGGGGCCGTGGTCGACGGCCGCCAGGCTGTACAGAGTCCGCTCCATGGCCGTGGTATCGGTGGAACTGAGGAAGTGTTCAATCGACTCTGCGACCGGTACGTTGTGGGGGGAGCCATGATGATAGGCCCTTGCCAGCGGGTTTATGCCGTCGATCCTGATCTGCAGTTTCAAGCCCAGTTGTCCGTCTCCGCGGATCTGGGCGCACACCCATTCAGTCACGCTTTCGTGGTCAGAGAAAGCGCGGAATGTGACAGCTAGCGCGACTTCGTATTCCAGATGAGAAACCGCACCTGAAGAATGCAAATCCAGCAGCTCAGTCAACACGGAATGGTCATCCCGCACAGCCGCCGAGATGGCGGCGACGAGCATCCCGAAATGAACCTCCGGGGATTCCAGGGTCCAGAGGTGGTCGATGAGCCACTCTCTTTCGGAATCGGTGAGTGCTTGGGCGGCCGGGCGTGAAACGTCGGCGATGTCCGGAAAAACATCGGCTAGGACGTTGAGCGCATCGCTTATAGCCACGAGCCGGACCTGCTCATCTGGATGAGAGCGGGCTTCGTCCAGGACGGCGGCTATCAAGGGGTCGTCGCGCCACCCCAGGGCCAGAGCCGTGAGCGCTGCGGCCTGCGCGAGACCCGAGGGTGGATCGGCGAGAATATTCATCAAAGCTGAGCGAAGATACTCCCGTTCCTCATTTGTCCCGATGATGGAGCACCTGGCAACGATGGTGCTGGCGTTGTCGAAGGCATCGAATTTGTTCGCATTTCGAAGAGCGAAAATCAACAGGCGGCAGACCGTTTCGGACAGACCGGTGTCGGGTGGTATCCGGGCGATCTGGGCGGCAAGTTCCCGCGACGGCTGGCGGACCAGCACCGTCCAGCGTTCCAGACAGTCCCGAACGATGTTTTCGGTTACGGGTTCGCTCACACCGGTCAGCAGAGCGTCCAGCAACCGGGCCCTGTGCGGCCCGTAGGCGTGAGTCTCAACGACGTTGATGACTTCGGACGCATTAACCTGCACGGCGTCCTGAGGGAGACCGTACGGCCCGAACGTGATTTCGGCCAGAAATTCGCGTGCGCACAGTCCTGCCGGGGTTTCGTCTATGCGGTCTCGGACAGTGGCCAGCAGCTTACTCAATTCGGAGGGACGGGAGATCTTCCGGAAGGTGATGAGGAGCACCTCTTTCCAGGCCGGGTCTCCCACGTATTTTTCGAACAGGTCCTGAACGTCGCCGAACTCGAGCCTGTTGGCGACGTGGTCTGCGGCAAGTTGCTCCTGCATCACCCTGTGTATGAAGCCCAGTTGCTTCGGGGCGATGCGCACCAGGAGTCCCAACTCACCTTCCGCTACGTCCAGGAGCTGGTTGGCGGTGTTGACTGCGTTTTCCCGGCTCATCGAGAGGTGGGTAGGGTCCTGCAACGCATCGATGAAGTCCTCCCTGAGTGCATCCTCCTCCAGAACCGAGACGTTCCCGCGCAATTGGTTCTCATAGGATACTTTGCGCAGAATTTTCTCCAGTTCGTATTGTGGCAAACCCTCCTGTGTTGTGGTTATGTCGGCTGCTTTGCGTCTCCTGGGGGGCAGGTCGTTCAACAGGAGTTGCGAGGCACGGTCGTAGACATCGAAGCGTTGGTTCGGCAACTGCGAGGAACTGGACAGGCGCAGCAGAACCAGCAGGATCAAGAACAACGGTGTGCCGCTGAACGCGCTCAGTTCAGGAACGAGGTGCACTTGGGCCAGGAAGTCGTCTACCGTTCTATCAATGATTTCATCTGAATCTGCGGCGCTATCGCTATCGGTCGCGGCCCGAAAATAGTGACTCACGAGAGCTTTCTGCTGGTCGCGGGTCAAGGGTGCAATCCGGGAATAGACCCATCCGGCGTCCAGAGTCAGCCTGGAGAGGCCATAGGGACGGGTCGAGGCTACTACGGGGATGCCGCGGATGGCTGCCAATTTTTCCACGGCTCTGGCCGCATGGCGGCCCGCGTCGTCGGTTGTCCATTCGTCAAGTCCATCGACCAAGAGCAGCAGACGGCCGTTCTCGAGAGCCTTTTCGACCAGCGGCCAGATTTGGGCCGATTCATTCTGTTCGAGCCAGGCTTTGAGCGTGACGCTGACCGTGGCGGCCTCCCCGGTCTGGCCGACGACCCTTTGCGCCAAGAAATGGAACGGCAGCCAAACCGGCAGGTATTCGCCCCAGTGGTCAGCGGCAGGTTTCCATTGGGGCTCCTCCCTCAGTAAATCGAGAACCAGGTATCTGAGCAGGGTGCTCTTTCCTGCGCCCGGGTCGCCAATGATGACCTGCAGCTTTTCTGTGCCTACCCACTGGTTGGCTGGCCGGCGTTCCACTGCCGTTGTGGGATGGGCGATGCGGTCAGTGCCGGAGGTACTTGGTAGTGACCAACTGTGTTCGTCCGGGAGCCACGCGTACCACTCTTCGTCCGTTCCATACCGACTGCTTGGAGCGGGGGACGGGCCCGCTGCCTCGGCTTCGACGGCCACGCCGTAGGGATAAGACGCAGTCTGGTGTGTCGCCGAGACCAGGTCGGGGGTGACGAAGCGATCCATCAGTTCGACTCGCCGAATTTCGTTCAACCGGAACCCGGCAAAACCTGGGTCAGCCAAGCCGAACGTCTTGGCGTAGATGCGTGCGAGTTCCTCGCGGAGTTCCGCCATATCACGCGCCGTAAGGCGATTGCCCAACCGGTCCGCCACTTCTTCCCCGCAGAATGCCTTAACCCACGGTCTTCTGAAAAAATCATCGACCAATTCAGGCCGGTCTTTGAGCATTTCCGATATTCTTTCCTGATCCCAAACCTCAAAGTCGATTGCCTGTTTCCCGAGCCCACCTGCGAGTTCCTCAATTTTGTCGAGGACCTGGGTGGCCCTGGCTGATGAACTGGTCGCGTAGATAAACTTATTCGAGACATCAGCCCAGTCACCTTTCAAAAAATCGTCTACCGCCTTTTCCACGTTCGCCTGGGACACGTTGCTGATGCGGCGTGACTGGAGGGTCACGTAACGCCGAGCGTCTGGGGTGTGCTCAGGCAGAAAAGGAGCAACCGCGTACATGTCGATGCCGCCTTGCGCTTGTCCGGGCACCCCGTATATGGCTGCGCGAACTTGGCCTACCTCGTCCCGGATAAGTCTGAAGCAGAGACGCTCGAAATCGTCCCAGCCGAGTTCGGACAGAGGCAGCAACTGGTTCTGGGTTTGCACAGGCGGGGGTAGATCGCCACCTGTTGGCGGAGTTGACAGCCATGACTGCGTTTCCGGGGCAGGGTGGAGAGGGATGGAGTCTGCTGCACTTGTGTGGGCTTGAGGTTCCGATTCGGTCATTTGCGGCACTCACCTGATATTGGGAACGGATCTCTGCCAATTATATGTGCTTAGGCTAGACCTACGGGCGAGTTGCCGAAGAGTAGCGTCCTCACAATCACCTCCGGATGATTGGAGAAGTCCAACTGCTCGTCAATCTGAATCAACAGGTGATGAGGGTCAATGAAGTCCCGCAACCGTTTGCTGGTGAACAGGAACAGGGTGGAGTCCCTGCGATAGCGGTCCAGTGGTTCTAGCATCAGTGCCCATTGACAATGACTGGCTGCACGTTCCTTGTAGCCCAGGAGCTGCCTGGTCATTCTGGTTGCTGACTTTTTCGACTCGCCGACTGCAAGGACCACATCGCTACTTCTGCATATATGAAAGGTGAAGGGCAACGCAGACACTTTACGATATTCGCAGAAACCGCATCATCAGGTGTTCTTTGTCCAAAGCCTCCTGCAGGTTTGCCAGAGCCTCGCTTTACTCGATTTGCAGGACTTGGTAGAAGGATGGAAGGAATATCCTTATTCAGAGGTGGTTAGGATCTCCAGGCCCTCCGTTCAACAATGCCTCTTTTGGTGGCCACGCCCGCTGGTCCCTGAAATGCAGGAGCAAAACACGCTCCAAAAACCCTTGATAGACTTTTTGGGCACTTATTATTGTTGAGAAGGTTTTTTGAGCACCCCCGCAAAGCTGGCCAACGGGCGACGAAGCGCCCTGCACAAAAACGCCCGTTTGTTGGGCAGGTTAAGGATTCATGCAACCAAGTACTTGGAATGACACCAATCAGCACTGGGTTCCCCAGTTTCTTCTTAAAGGATTCGGGATTAGGAAGAAGGCTTCCCAAATATGGGAACTGGACAAGCAGACCGGTGTTACTGCTAAGCGTAAGGTTAAGGACGCGGCATCCATGCAAGAACTGTTGAGCGACCGCGATGACGAACTGATGGGGGGTATCGAAATCGAGGCAACTCGACCTATAGGGCGCATTAGAAAAGAAAACCTCGACATTTCATTGCGGGACCGTATCTCAATTGACCGCTTTGTAGCCGCGCTGATGCAGAACGATCCCTACAACGGATTCGACGAAGAAGACGCACGGCAAGATGCGATTAACTCCGTAAGCAAATCTGTCAAGGACGCCGTCGCACTGTGGGGAGGATTCTTTGAGCCCGGAGTCCTCGAATCTTATATGGATGAACGACTAAACCACGACTATCTGACTCTCGCGTTAGGTAGTGAAAACTCTGTAGTTCAATCTATGCTCCACCATATGGGACTACAGGCAATATTTGCGTTAGAGGGGGACGGGTTCATTATCGGTGATTCTCCAGTGCTGGCAGTTCGAAGCAACGAAGGTGCTGCGGGGCCCAGCCTTCTCAATCCCGGAAGCCAAGTAATACTACCGGTCAGCACCCAGTGCATGTTGTTTTACAGCTGGGCAACAGCACCCAACCTTATTGCCCATGGTGGAACCATTGATAGCCGACAACTGCTATCCCTGAACCAAGATTACTCCCATGAGGCGAACTGCCGGTTCCTTTATGGCAGAACAGAAGAGAGCCTGACTCAGTCTCGACGACCTCGCGTCAGTTGGGGAAACGCTCAACGGTCTACCGAGGTGGACCAAGGTTGGTTCGCTTTGCAACAACACTTGGCCAGTGTCCAGGCAAAGAATGCTGAAAAGACAAAACGGGATGCCGAAGACCTCACGCTTGAAGCACGCAAACTGGTTGAGCAAGCAGCCCGCCGAAACTAAGCACCCGGCTGATCTGGTATTGATTCCCAGGACCACCGTCATGTTGACAAAGTGAAAGACATCCGTGGAGACGGAAATTGAATGTTTCTCCTCTTTCGGGATTCCCTTGGCGAGGACTCGGTGTGGGGACACACCGAAGGCTGCTATGACATAGGTTCGATGTGTGCGGGAGACGGCGTCGCGCTGGTTCCGGATGGCCGGTAATCCTGCCACGACGATAACATAATGGGCCTTCTACGAGGTTGACCTTATGATCCCCGTTACCTACGGCTACGCCCGGGTCAGCAAGACCGACGACGCCACCCGGAACCTGGAAACCCAGCTCCACATCCTGCAGGAGTTCGGGATCCGGGGGGAGCACATATTCGCCGACGAGATGACCGGGAGCTCCATGTCCCGCCCCGCCTGGAACGAGCTGATGGCCAGGGTGCGGCCCAACGACTCCGTCGTGGTCGCCTGGCTGGACCGGTTCAGCCGGAACTTCGACGAAGGCGTGAGGGTCCAGGCGGAGCTCACCAAGCAGAACATTGGCATCGTGGCCATCAGGGAGAACATCAACACCGCCGACGACAGTGCCGCGGCCAAACTCTTCCGCAGGATGATGCTCGCCCAGGGCGCCTACCAGGTGAAGTCCACCAGCGAGCGGATTAAGGCAGGTCGGGAGCGGGCCAGGGCCGACGGTCGAAAGCCTGGGCGCCCACCAGCTCTCACGCCCGAGCAGATGCAGGAATGTCGGCGGATGTACGCTGACACCCCGTCGATCCGCCGGGTGGCCCGCATCATGAAGGTCTCACAGAGTACAGTGAAGCGGGCACTGGAGCTTAATGCAGATCCCGTGGGTAGAGAGGGATAGATGCCGCGTTTGGTCAACGTTAAGCTCGACCTTAAGCTCCCGGGACTCGGCGGCATCCAAGGCACCTGGGAACCGGACGAGTCCGAGGTGCGCGCCGCTTGGGAATTGTACGTGGGAAATGGTAACCCGAACCCCGCTGGGCGAGTTCTCGTCCGTGGAGAGCTCGACTCGGGAATCCCTCAACTCTATCTATTCCTTGTTCGACACCACCAGGGCAGTCCTGGGAGGACGGATGGAGACGCCGGCCGCGGCCCTGGCCAGGGCCGCCGTTGACCTGGCAATCCTGGGCGTCCTCGTAGACATTGCCAGGAACCATATATCCGAAACCGAAACACCAAGGATGAGCCAGACGCTATCTAAACTGGCCCGCTCTCCTCGGCGCGCACCCTGGCTTCCACGCGCCGGATGGCCTCCTGCCCACCCTCGGACGAACGCAAGACCTTGAGTCCCTGCGAAAGCATCTCGCCGAACACCGCAGTGGCCATTGCCCTGGATATTTCTGACTTGTCCTCGCCGCTCATCAGTCTGTAGTCGTCGGGAGAGACGTACAAGTTCGGACAATTCCGCATCATCCTCAGATCCTCACGCCTCCGTTGCTCTGCATTCGTGGTGACCATCCGGTCTATCCGTTTACGAATGTTGATTTCCACGGAATTTCGCTGGCACGGATGGGACACTATGAGCCACGTGATGCCCTTCAGCGGCAACACGTTGATGGACATCCATATATCTTGAGCCCTATTTCGGTACCCAACCTTAACCGTGGTGTACTCAGAGCAGGCATAGCGAATCATCGGCCGGAAACTCACGACGTGATGGACCAGGTGGATTGCTCCAGAGTCACCCAGGAGCCGCCGGTCGAAGCCCTGCTTGAGTCTGTAGAGCGTATCGAGCTTGCCCGACAGGTCCCTCAAAACCTCGAGAGTCAACCTAGCGCCGTATCTGTTGCCCTGGGCAGACCGTTCCAT
>CBDHFZ010000001.1:0-151590 GCA_965262865.1 Dehalococcoidia bacterium | reverse complement strand
AGCAGCGTCCCGGAGCTCCCGGCGAGCCCAACCAGTCCAACGTCTACCGGCTGTCCGGGATCTTCACCAACTGGGAACCCAGGGAGAAGAACCCCAAGGAGAGCGGGCAGATGTTCGCAGCCTACCGGCTCCGGATTCAAGACCTCGTCGAGGACCGGACCGGCGCCATAGTCAACGACGAGATGGCTGCAGCCAAATTGGGATGGGGAATCGGTCCGGCCGACACAACAGCTGATATGCCAAGCAAGGCCGCGGCATCTGAAGGTCCAATACCACCAAACACTCCTCCGCCCGATGTGACACAATCTTACGAAATGCCTCCAGACGATGTACCACTCACCGCCACCGCTCCACCTGCTGCGGCGCAACCTGCCCAAGTGCCCTCCCAGTCCCCAGCGCCCAACGACATAGACTCCAGGGTCCGTGAACACTGGCCCGATCTCGGCCAGAGCTGGAAGCAGGGCATCAACACCGCCATCGCTTGGTACAGGAAATACCCCGATGAGCTGGAAGCCCAGATCTCCAACGTCCTAGCAATCAAAGAACAGCAGACCGCCAACCGACTCCCAGACTACGCCGGGGACCAGCCCCGACAGCATCCGCCGGGCCCAACCCCGGAACAGACTTGGACTGAGCCTCCCGACGCGGACCCCGAGGCCAAAGCTATGTGGAACCTGGTGCTGGAAGACATCCGGAAACAGCTGCCAGAGCCCACTTTTAAAGCTTGGGTGAAGAACACCGTGGGTATAGCCCGCGATGGCGATGTTTTCATTGTCGCAGCCCCGGGATTGGCCGCTGCATGGCTGGAGCGCCGGATGTTCAAAGACCTCGAAAGTGCGCTGGAAAGGACGTCAGGCCTGAATCTCATACTCGACATCCGAGCCGGAAATGGCCATGTTCAAGCCGCCCACCCCGCAGGAGATCAGAACTCCGTCCAGCCTGATGCTGACACCATTCCCCCGGCTTACAAACACACCCCAACGGCTGAAGGTTGACGCCTGCCCGCCTGTAACCACCAATATCCTTCGATATAGCGACATGCAGCGCCCATGATTAGCGTGGGCGCTGCATAAGGACGGGGCCTGAAGGGTAACACTAAACTAAAGCCAAGGTGAGATCTACATTTGGGGCGATGGAGATAGGCTTAGGAGCCGCAGCGAAGCTCTTCCGCTCGTACCTGGAGGATGGTTCGGCACCGTCGCTGGACCTCATCCGTATGCGCATTTCACCTTGGTTTCAGTTTAGTCATACGAGCGGCTCCGGCTACCCGTACGACCAGGTTCTCGCCGGCTCTGCAGACTGACCGGATCTGCGCGCCATCTATCTGCCGACTTGTGATTCCCACTCAGCAGGACCTATCGCCTGGTCAACGGTCGAACTAACTCGAACCGGCCCCCAGAATCCTCCTGCCACCCACTCCCGATACTGGAATCCAATTCCTCCCTGGACCGAACTCGGTCTCCCCACTGCCAAGACCGTAAGCACTGGAGCCACCCCTAGCCGTCTAAAAGCTATCCCCGGCTGTAAAACGGCTATAAAAAGTAGTAGTAGTAGTATTGTCAAAATCCATAATTGATTATTTGGTTGACTACGACTATTACCTGGGCCTTTTAACGGCTAGGGTCCATTGTCAATTTTTCACGAGCATCAGTCCATCCTGTGTGCGTGATTCAGCCTAATATCGGGTTACTCCCTGGGGGTCACTCCTTTCGGGCCTAGCCGGGCCCGGTCCGGGGACAGACGCTCCTGGTAGCTAAACTAAAGCCAAGGTGGGATGTGCATTTCCGGGGTGTTGAGAGTTGGAGTGGGAGTCGCGCAGCAGGGTGCCGGCCCTTGATTGCAAGACGGTGCGGCAGCGGCGTTTTACCTCTTCTTTCCGGTTGGCCAGACCAACGAGGAAGCTGCCAACCCGCTCCTGCACCTTGACCTTGGTCCCCAGGCATAGGTTCCCGGTCGCCTCCTCCCTGGCCCAGCCCCAGACCGCCTCATCGGCATTGAAGTCCGGACTGTAACCTGGCAGGTTAAACAGCCGCAGGTTCAGACCCGGCGTCCTCAGGTACTCCCTCACCGCCTCGCCCCGGTGGGCCGGCGCGTTGTCCCAGATCACGTTCAGACGACCGCTGTGCCTCTCCCGCAACTGTCCCAGGAAGGCTGCCGATGTTCCTGAGTTGCTGTTCCCCTCCAGCTCCATCCATTCCACCTCGCCGGTCTCCAAACACACCGCCGAATAGTAGCTGGCCTTCTCGCCGTACCTCGGGCTGCTCGAGTGCACCAGGGCCGGTTCTCCCTTCAGGACCCACTTGCCCCGCAACTCGGCGTCCGCCCGGAAATGGGCCTCGTCGGCGAAGAAGACCTTCTCCCCGGCCTTCTGAGCCTGAAATGCCAAGGCGGCGTACTCCGCCACGAAGACCTCCCGTTTCTCCATATCAGCCTTGAGCAGCCGTTTCTTGGGGCGTTTGAAGGAGAATCCCAGCCGGCGCAGATAGTTCAGGCACGTGCTGCGGCTCAGGCTGATACCGAAGCGCTCGGAGACGTACTGGCAGACCACTTTCCAGTTCCAGTTGGCCAGTCCGATGCCTGAGTTGGCGGGCAACTCCTGCACCGCCCCTTTCAGCGCCGCCTGCTGCACCGCTTCGAGGGCGGGGGGGCACCACCGGACTGCTCGAATATCAAGGCTGTGGGCCCACCCTCTCCGAAGGCGGCCAACCACCGTCCAATGGTGTGGGGGTCCCGTTCCAGTGCCTCGGCGGTAGCCTGAGCGGTCCAGCCTTGGGTCAGAAGCCACAGGGCGTACCACCGTTCCCGCTCCCGGGGCACCGGCGCCAGAATCATCCGCCGGCGCACGCCCGGCACATCCATCTCCCATCGTTCGAGAAACTGGTCCATATCTCTCACACCCATCACCATCCCTCGCTCTTTCCCAGATAAGGTAACCTCGTTCCTCCACAAATTTACCCCATGTCTCTGCACTTTTCACCTTGGCTTTGGTTTAGACGTCTCCTCGTTGTCGCGGTGGTGCTTGGCACGGGCCTCAGCGGATGGGTCATTTCATGGAGATGATGGCGACCACCGGCATGGGCGCTCCCCTCCTTCTGTACCACATCACCCGTATACCTATGCACCATATCACCAGAGCACCGGTGCACGCCATAGGTGAGGACTGCAGTTGCTGGGTCATTAGATTGTCGTTTCATCCAAGGGTGTTGAACCCTGTCATTCTGAGCGGAGCGAAGAAATCCGGCTCTAGCGATGAGACCCTGCGCTGCGCTCGGGTGACAATTAAATGACCCTGCGTGTTCTTTGTGGTTAATTCCCCAGCCCGGAGTTTTGGGATACACTATTTCCGCATCTGAATCCATACAGGAGGGAACCCGTGAACGTCTCTTACAATCACCTGCATTTCCGCAGCGCCGACCCCGATGGCGCGGCCAAGTTCTACTGCGGCAACTTTGGCGCCGAGGTCGTGGCCGAGCGGCCGCTGTCCAACACCAAGTCCCTCGAGCTGTCGCTGAACGGCTCCTATCTGATGACCATCTCCGGGCGGGCCCAGGGTGAAGACCCGGTCGCAGGCTCCACCGAGCCGCGCTACGGCCTGGACCATCTGGGGTTCCAGACCGACGACATCATGACCTTGGCTGCCACCCTGAAGTCCAACAACGTGCGCTTCAACTGCGAGCCGTGGGTGATGCCCTCCGGTTCCGCCGTGGCCTTCATCGTCGCGCCCGACGAGGTCAGCGTCGAGATCATCCAGCGCCCCGCGCCCGGTGCAGATAAGGTCGTGCTGGCCGGTTAGAGCGGTCTCTGAGAAGTCCCCTCTCCCAGCGGGAGAGGGTCAGGGTGAGGGAGAAAACCCAGGCAACAGAACCGCAAGGTTAGCCCGTACCCGTACGTCCCTATCTTGTACGTTGCCGCGATTTTACCCGCAAGGACCTGTGCCGGCATCGAGGACAGGTGCGAGGCAGTCATGACCGAGAGGGAAAGGGATTGGGCATCCCGCCACGTACCGGAAGTGCCCCCGCAGTTGTTGTCCTGACCCGGGGATGAAGAAGCGTCACCAGCCCGGAGGTGGCCGCCAGGCCCGGTCGGTACGGATACTCACCCACGTTTTTGCAGGGGGCGACTCCCCCGGGAGGGCAAACCCTTCTCTATTGAAACTCGATAGTCAGGGAATCCTGGGGGTAGCCGAAAAACTGAACCAGGCGATAGCAGAGATCAACCATCACGGCGAAGGCGTCCCGCTGCTCCTGGTTGTCCCCGGTTTCAGGCCTTCGTGAGAAGGTCATGGCACATCTCCTCTACCTCGTTGCGGATGGCGATAATCTCGTTCCGGGCCTGCCGGTCCCGGCCCTCCAGCACGGAGCCGCCCTCGCCGCCGGCGACCGCGTAGGCTTCCCGCTCGGTGGTGCGTCCCTGCAGAATGGGCATCCCCAGCTCGGCCAGCGCCGGTCCGATGCTCCGGCTCAGCCGGGTCCGGGGCCGTTCCATGCTGATCACGAACGCGGCCCTGGGCCATCCCCGGTTGCCGGCCTGCCGGAGCTTGACCGCATCGACGATGTCCTCGCAGGCCCACACGTCCCATACCCGGGGCTTGCAGGGAATGAGGACCACGTCGGACGCCCGTATGGCCTCGGCGTTCACCCGGGAGATGCCGGGCGGGCAGTCGATGACGACCCAGGCGTATTCCCCGGCTGCTGCCCGAACCTGGCGGACCAACGCCCCCGCGTCGGCGCCCTGCACCATGGGCTGCGGGTCCGGTCTGGGGTCCAGGTTGGCCCATCCCAGCGCGCTGTGCTGGGGATCGGCGTCCAGCAGCAGCACCCGGCCGGTGTCCGCCAGCGCGGAGGCCAGGTTGGTGGCCAGAGTGGTCTTCCCGACCCCGCCCTTCTGGTTGACTATGGCGACCACCGGCATGGGCGCGCCCCTCCTGCTGTACCACAGCACCCGTATACCCATACACCATATCACCAGAGCACCGTTGCGCGCCACCGGGTGAGGAATGTAGTTGCCGCGATTTTACCCGCCCGGGTGCGAATGGTGCGGCGATCACAGCCGGGGCATTCGGGGCTGCGGAGTCTGGGATCTGCTGACCCGGCGCCATCGTCGCGGCTGCCGCCGGGGGCGGGGGTTACAATGGCCGCGAATCGAAGCCCGAAGGAGGAACCGCCCCATGACCACTGCCGGCGACCCCAACGCGATCTACTGCGTCAAGTGCAAGGCCAAAACGGAGTCCGCCGACCTGAAGGCGGTCACCATGAAGAACGGCCGCGCCGCGGCCCAGGCCACCTGCGTTGTCTGCGGCGCCAGGAAGATGCGCTTCGGCGCCGTCCGCCAGCAGTGAATGCCGGGCCGGTTGCACGGTTTTTCCGTACAACTCGGTTTGCGGCCCGCTCCCTGTTGGGCCGGGTTGCGGTTGTAACAGAAACACCTGTTTTTGTTACAATGCCCTAAACTAAACCAAAGCCAAGGTGGGATGTGCATTTAGAAGATGAGAGGGAACGACGTCAGACCATGATTGGTCTGCGTTCAGGTGAGCTATGCTCGGGTATGTCAACCGCCTATTGTCGTCACAGAAATGTATATTTCACCTTGGCTTCAGTTTAGGGGTTTTGGGCAAGTCTCCCTCTGTACTGTACCAAAACCCCCATATTTTTGGACAGGGTCAGCGCTCATGATCTACGGCTACATCCGCACCTCCCGCGCCGCCGTCGACGGCCTGGCCGGCATGCACCCCGAAACCCAGGTCCAGGCCCCTGCACGACGCCGGCGTGGAGCCGGCCAACATCGTTTCAGATGTGGGAGTCTCCGGCTCCGTTCCGGCCGGCGAACGCCCGGGGTGGACCGGCCTTGATGCCCGCCTGCTCTGCGGCGATACCCTCACCGTCGTAACAGTTCAGAGTTGAGGGGAAGGGAGCAACTGACGGCAAGCTTGGAGGGGGTTTAAGTCCTGGGCACGCCAGGCGCCGAAGAGGGAAGCCAGCGCCATCTTGCTCTCGGCGCCATGCACCGAGCGGGTACCGCCGCTGATCTTGCGGCTGATTACCAGGGGCCGCAAGCTCCTTTCGGCCGCGTTGTTGTCCGCTGGCGCGTCAGTCTCAGCCACAAAGACAAACAGTTCCTTGATAAAGCCTTTGATGCGTCGGCAGAGTTTGCTTTGAACCGCCACTGTGGGTCTTCCAGGAAGGGCTGGCAGCGGGCCAGCAGCGCCCGCTCAAACTTTCCCTGGGCCAGCCGGCGTTGCTTCGCCTGGGGGTGGGTGAAGTCCTTGGCCAAGCTCCACAGTTGATGGACCTTCTCGGCCCACCGGGCCAGCTTTTGGTCCTTCGGGTAGAGGGCCTTCAGGTCGTGAATGTCCCGCAACAGAGCCTGCCCCTGGCTTGAACAGGGGTGAACCCAGCAACGCTGCTTGGGACCGTCGTAGTGGTGGCAGGCGGCGTAGAAGCCGCTGACCAATACTCCGGCGAAGCCGTCGCCCAGAGCTTCATCCACCACTTCCTTGTTCCGGCCCCGCCGCAGGAAATAGCGCTGGGTGGGTGTGCCGAAAGTCCAGACGCAGCCATTGGCGCCGTCCTGGCGCCAACCGGTTTCATCGGCGTGGACCACTGGGCTGGCGCGGATACGGTCCACAATCCGTGCCAGCTCCGGTTGGCCCCTTCGGGCCACCTGGTGAACGGCTCCGGCGATGGTGCCGAGGCTTAGCCCGAATCCACCGATGGACACGGATGAACGGTGCGCAGATACCACTGGATGGTGCGTGGATGGTGCGGAAGGGCAGCCGGCCCTCTTCCCGCAAAGCCGCCTGTCAAGGGCGTCGACAAGGTGTACCACTGCGGCGGAGAGAAATTGTCCCACTGGTGCGATGACAAGGGAGTCCAGGGGGAGTAGCAAGCAGGGGGATCCTTCAGGGACAGGAGGAGATAGCTAGGAGTCTTCCGGTTCTTCCGAGGCCTGGGATGGGGCATTCTGCCGGCTGTGCTTGAGGCGGTAGCTGTCGCCGTTCATCTCCAGGATGTGGACGTGGTGGGTGAGCCGGTCCAGCAGCGCTCCGGTGAGGCGCTCAGACCCGAAGACCTGGGTCCACTCGTCGAAGGGGAGGTTGGTGGTGACCAGGATGGAGCCCCGCTCGTAGCGCTGGCTGAAGACTTCGAAGAGCAGTTCCGCGCCGGTGGGGGACAGGGGCACGAAGCCCAGTTCGTCGATGATCAGCAGGCCGAGGCGGGACATCTGCCGCTGGAGGTTGAGCAGGCGTCTCTCGTCCCGGGCCTCCATCAGTTCGTGGACCAGGGCGGCGGCGGTGGTGAAGCCCACCGACATCCCCCGCTGACAGGCGGGCAGGCCCAACCCCAGGGCGACATGGGTCTTGCCGGCGCCGCTGTTGCCGACAGCGATGACATTCTCCCGGCGCTGGATGTATTCGCAGCGGGCCAGTTCTGCCACCAGGACCTTGTTCACCGAGGGGATGGCCAGGAAGTCGAAGGTGTCCAGACTCTTGACGGCGGGGAATCGCGCCGCTCTGATCCGACGCTGCACCATGCGCTGGTGGCGCTCGATGAGTTCCAGTTCGGCCAGCCGGAGCAGGTAGCTGGGATGGTCCACTCCCTCGGCGGCGCACAGGGCGGCCAGCTTTCCGTACTCACGGAGAAAGCTGGGCAGCTTCAACTCCTTCAGGTGGTGTTCCAGCAGCAGCGTGGGACGGTCGTTCATGCGGCCTTTCCCGACAGCAGGGTCATGTAGTCTCCCGCGCAGGTGGTGCTGACCCGCACCCTGGGCAGGTAGGGGTAGAGCTCCAGGTCGAGGCGGGGAGGCCGTCCCTCCAGCCGGCACATCACCAGGTGCTTTACCGCATCGAAGCTGAGAGCTCCCAGGCGGAGGGCATCTTTCACCGCGGCATGCACCTCCTGCCCGGAGAAGGTCTCCAGCAGTCTCAGCACCTGCACGAATTCCCGCTTGCCCCTGCGTCCCATCCGGGACTCCAGCAACCGGCGCAGTGTGCCGAACTCCTCGGGCAGGTCCCACCCCTGCAGCGGAGCCGCCTGGTCCAGGGCGCCGGTCTTCTGCTCCAGGAGAGGCAGGTAGTGGATGGGATCGTAGAAGAAGTCGTCTCTCTCATAGGAGCGGGGGTGCCGGGCGATGATCTCCGAGCCGCAGCTGATGACCACCTCATCCACATAGCCTCGCACCAGCACGTCCCGGCGCCCGTAGGCCACCGGCGCCGAGTAGTCGTTGGTCCGGTGCCGCACCAACGACAGGGAACTCACCCGGCCCGCCTGCTTGTCGCACGCGTCGTAGGGCACGGCAGTCAGGGGCAGCAGGGCCTCCAGGTCCCGCTCCATCCGCTGGCCGATGGTCTCGGTGTGGCCCCGGAGCCTGGCGTCCATCCGTTCCAGGCAGCGCCCCTCCAGGTGGGCGTTCAGCGCGGTGAAGCTCTCGAAGGACGGTATGGGCGCCAGAAAGTTCCGCCGCACGTAGCCCACCATGCCTTCGACTTTCCCCTTGTCGTTGCCCTTCCCAGGGCGGCCGAACCGGTCCTCGAACAGGTAGTGGGACTGGAGCTCGGTAAAGGCCCGGGTGCGCTTCCTCCGGCCGTCCCCCAGGATCCGGGCCACCGCCAGCTTGGTGTTGTCGTAGAGGATGCTCTGGGGCGCCCCGCCCAGGAAGGCAAAGGCCGAGACGTGGCCGTCCAGGAAGGCCTCGGTGGTCTCCGCCGGGTAGGCCTTGATGAAGCATCCGTCGCTGTGGGGCAGGTCCAGGACAAAGTAGTGGGCCTTCTGTTGTACTCCGCCGATTACGACCAGAGCCTCGCCGAAGTCGCACTGGGCGTGGCCCGGCGCGTGGGAGAGCGGCACGAACATTTCCTGCGTCCGCCGCCGATGCTCCCTCACGTAGTCCTTGACCGTGGTGTATCCCCCACCGAACCCGTACTCGTCCCTGAGCCGCTCAAAGATGCGCTGGGCCGTGTGGCGCTGCTTTCTGGGGACCCGGTGATCATCATCCAGGATGCGGTCGATGACGCCGGTGTAGGGCTCCAGCTTGGGGCGCCGGGGAGAAGTCTGCCGCCGGTAGCCCGGCGGCGCCGAGTAGGCCAGCATCTTGCGCACCGTGTCCCGGTGCAAACCGAACACCCGGGAGGCTTCCCGAATGCTCATCCCCTCCACCATCACCCCTCGTCGGACCCGCAGGTGCACGTCCACCTGGAACATCCATCCCACCATCCATAAGTTCTACTTCCAACCTATGGATGGCGGCAGACGGTACATTTTTCAACCGCCCCAAATCAGTCAGTCGATCCGCCCGCGTGGTCCACTTTAACTCCGCCGCTTACATGCTGAGTGGCTACCCGACCCTTCTTGACTCCAGGACGGCTCCGGTACGCTGCACCCGAAGGGATTGACCTAACCGGTACCAGATTAGGAGCTGGGTTTTGTCAGTCCGTCCACTATCGGTCGGTAGTTTCCCCTTTCGATGTCACGAGGATGGCTTTGGCTTTGCGCGCAATTAGGACTTCCCCAACCAAAGCACCGGGAGGGCCTGTGGTAACCAGAGTGCCGACGAGAAACCACCAAGTCCAGAGTTTCTGGACCGCCCCGATTCCTACGATGGCGATGAGTGCCAGGAAAACGATTCCGTGGGTAAGCCCAAAAATCTGTACCATTTTCTCGTTGTTGGCAAAGGAGGCAACGAGCAGCACTACGAGCAGGACCAGATCCGCCAGGGCAATCCATCGCACAATCATTAACCAGCGAAGTACCTGTTGAGCCTCTAGGGCTGACTTCATCCTCATCTCCTGAAGATAATTTCTACTGTGAAATTGTCGGCCAGTCACAGCGCGACCAGTCCTGGCTAATTAGCTTTGCCCCGCGCCTCTTCCTTAAGAGACCAAATCGCTAGCAGAGATAGTACCACCCGCGTTCGGCCTTCACTCTCCAGAGCGCGGAGCCGCACAGGTCGCAGTCGCGGCGCTTGCGGGAAAGCTCCTCGTTGGTCAGGGGAACCCCGTCCTTGTCCACCACCTGAGCGTGACAGCAGCGGCCGTCCAGATATTCTCATCGAGGAGGCGAGCGGGTGGCCAGTAGTAATCGAGGCTAAGGTAAGTAACCACGCCGCCGCTGAGAAAGACGCAAAGGCGAGGCTTGGTCGAATTGTCGCTAGCATAGGCCGACAAATAGAAACTTCGATCGCCCTGGTCTATCCACCTGCCGTACGGTCACTCAATGGTGCGGCGTTGCGAAAGGCGATAAACAGTTCCAACGATTTGGAGTACGTCCTTTGTACACACAGGCATGGCGAGTCGCCAGACCGAATGCCGTCACGTGGATGGATCCGAGGCAGCGTCAGGGATCTAGCCGTACTGGTGCACCGTGCTGCAACTCCACCACCGAGGATCGAGGAACTCGCCAAAGAGCTCGAAGACGGAGTAAGGTTCGCAGCGGTAGAGTTCACCCGTCGGCACGCTTACGGGAGTCAACTCGGAGCGAACGTAGCCAGCGTACTAAACCCGAATCCACCGATGGACAGGGATGGACGGCGTGAGGACAGCGGAAGGGGGTGAGGGAGTTACAGGCGCGATAATCCGGGCTGGAATTCGGGTAGATGGGAGGTTGGCGGCGGTCTGCAGGCGCTTTGGGGGGCGCCGATGTCGGCCTGCAGTGGCTGTGGCGAGCGAGATGGCGGGATAGGACACGGCAAGAGGCGCTCGCGGACTGGGCTGGCGCGAGTTTGCGGGGACGTTGGGTTGGCTGGCGGGTCAGTGGCGGACGGGCGCCGTCAGGCTGGGAGTGGAATGGCTCGCAGTCGGGCCAGGGCGCGGCTGAACTGCTCCTCCCAGGGCCAGCGCTTGGGAAGATGCAGGGTGATCCGGCGTGCCGAGCGGGTGAGCCGTCCGGCCAGGGCGAAGAACCGCCGCCGGAGGGTCTTGGTGGTCACGATCCGCTCACCGAGGCCGATGCGGGCGGTCCAGCGGGCCAGGTTGTGGGCCATCACCTGTACCGCCAGCCAGGCGCCGTTGGCAGCGAAGCGGCCCGAGGGGAGATGGTTCAGCCCGACGCCGTACTTGAGGTCGCGTATCGCATTCTCGATCTCGGCGTGGCGGCGGTGGTCGGCCTCCAGTTCCAGGGTCTCTCCGTCCCGGTCGGTGATGAAGCCGTGATAGCTGTAGGTGGCGAAGAGAGCCAGTTGAGAACCGGGCGCCGGCTTCACCCGCCGGACGATGAGCCGCACCGGCGCGGCATCCGGCTCGCTCTGGAAGGGGGTGTAGGTGGTTTCGGCCACATCGGCGGCGCCGTCCATCCAGTAAGGAATCGGCGTCCAGGCATCTTCGGGTATCGCCTCGATGAGATTGTGCAGGCTTTTGTGCTGGCGGATGGTGATGGAGAAGCGGACGTCCATCCGGCGGCAGACGGCGGCCACGGCGTGGGTATAGAAGCCGCTGTCGGCACGCATGGTGAGCTGCCCGCTGGCCCCGCCGCAGCGAACCCGGCTCACCGTCTCACGCAGGAAGTGGGCGGCGCCCCGGGCGGTGTTGGACCGGCCCTCGCGCAGCCGGGCCATCAGCACGTCGCCGGTTCCGGCGGCGACGGCCAGCAGTGGGTGATAGCCCCGTGCACCGGTATAGCCGTGGTGGCGGGCGCCCTCCTTGGCCAGTCCGTAAGTCTCGCAGATCGTCGAATCAAGGTCGATGGTGAATGGCGCGTCGCCGGGTCCGGCCCCCGCCTGCCAGGCCCGGGCCAGCAGCTCGCGGCTCACCCGGTCCAACTGACGGACGTGGCCCCACCTGAAGCTGCGCAGGAAAGTGCCCAGGGTGGAGGGCGCCTTGACTACGCAGCCGAGAGCGCAGGCCGTCCTGCCAGTGCGCAACACATCGGCGTCGTCGATGCAGTCGCCGCCCGCCAGAGCGGAGGACACCAGCGTCATGATCTTGTCTCCGGTGTTGGCCCGGCCCGGCGCTTCGCCCAAGTCCAGGTGCTCCTGTACCAGTTCGGGCAGGCCCAGGCGCCGGGCCAGGGTGGCCGGAAGGAGCAGCCCAGCGTTGGTCACCAGGCGGTGGTCGTCGAAGGCGATACGGATGCGGTCGGGGTGGCGGCGTGGTAGCATCTATTGGGTGCTCCTTTTCTGGGACCGGTTTGCTGTTACAAAACCATTATCCCAGATTCAGAGGAGCACCCTTTGGCCACTTCAGGACGCTGACCCGACGCCCTCCTTCGGTGGATTCGGGCTAAACTAAAGCCAAGGTGAAATGTACATTCCAAGAGCCAGGTTCTGCGGCTTCGCAGGCCCGTCCTTTAATCAGGGGATGAGGTGGACCCCATCGGTTGGACAGGATTAGGCCACAATTAAGTGGGACTCCTGCACTGCTCCGTATGATACCAAGTCCGGTTGGTCCGAGCACCTCCTTTCCTTCAGGTCCTCATCCTCTTCTACAGGTTCGCCGTAGAACACCTCCGCTGGCGTCCGGTAGCCCAGGGCCTGATGCGGCCTCCGCTCGTTGTAGAACCGGAGGTATTCCCGCAGCTCGTTGCGGGCCTCAAGCCCGTTGGCGTAGGCCTTCAGGTAGACCTCCTCGTACTTCACCGTCCTCCATAGCCGCTCGACAAATATGTTGTCCTGGTACCTGCCCCTGCCGTCCATGCTGATCTTCACCCCGCGGTCCTGGAGTATCTGCGTGAACTCGCGGCTGGCGAACTGGCTTCCCTGGTCGGTGTTGAACACCTCCGGCGTTCCTTGGTCGAGGGCCTCATTCAGGGCCTCGGCACAAAAGCCGGTCTCCAGAGTGTTGGACAACCGCCAGGCCACCACGTACCGGCTGTGCCAGTCCATGATTGCGACCAGGTACAGAAATCCCCGGGCCATGGGCAGGTAGGTGATGTCAGCCGCCCATACCTGGTTCGCCCGGGTGATCGTCAGGTTCCTCAGCAGATAGGGATAGACCCGGCGTTCCGGCGCCGGTTGGCTGGTGCGAGGCTGCCGGTAGATAGCACGCAGTCCCATCAGTCTCATGAGCCGCTGCACCCGCTTCCGGCTTACCGGCATGCCCTGCCGGTCCAGCGATGCCTTCATCCGCCTGGAACCGTAGAATGGGGTTTCCAGGTACTGGCGGTCCATCTCCCTCATCAGGGACAGGGCCTGTTGCGAGGTCTCCTTGGGACGATGGTAGAGGCTGGAGCGGCTGACGCCCAGCAACGCACACTGCCGCACTATGGACCGGGACCCATGTCGCCGGTCGACCAGCTCACGCCGCTGTGCCGGGGTCATGGACCGGACCTTTCCTCCAAGAAATCCCGCTCCACCTTGAGCTGGCCGATCTGCTGGTACAGGCGAGCCACCAGGGCGTCGTTGTTCTTCTGCTCCTTGCCCTTGTTGGTTCCGTTGCCGTGGTCGAAGATGGCGGCCGCGCCATCGGCCAGAGCCTTCTTCCAAGCCTGAATCTGATTGGGGTGGACCTCGAACCGGGCGGCCAACTCGGCCACCGTCTGATCGCCCTTCATTGCCTCCAGTGCAACTTTGGCCTTGAAGGCCGGGCTGTGCTTTCTTCGCTCTCTGGACATTTCCCGCTCCTCCTCGACAGCTGTCGCTGCCCTCAGTTTAGGAGCAGGATTCCCACTTAGCTACCTGTCCAGTTTTCCGGGTCCACCTCAGGCGGTACCGGATACCATTCGAGGTACACGAAGGTATGCTGTTCGACTTCGGGTTGGTGCCTGACAAACAGGAATCCGGACGCTTCCATGGACGAACCGTCGTCAAACAGATGCTGCCAAATCCGGTGGTAATCGTCGCTCGCAAGGTGCAGGACGGCCCGCATGGTGTCATTGTCCATCTTTGAACCTATCTGCGAACCCGGCGATCCAGTCGAGCAGATTGGCCCCCTGACGGATGTCCGCCGTTGGTCTCCATTGACCTTCGTCAGGTGCCCAGGAAAAGTGTCCCCATGTCCCCCCAAAAGGGGGCTGGCTGGAAACTGGTTCGGTGTAGTTGTTTGGTCGGATACCTTGGAACAGGATGCCAGAGGGAACGTAGAACCCGTAAGGAGGCTGCCCGGGATATCCTTGAGGGACCTGGAACACCACATCCGTCTCTGCCCGGTTCCATCCCTCAGTCAGAGGGTATGAAAGCACGCGAAACCAACAGCCGTCCTCACAGTGCTCCACATCAGGAAACCGTTGCTGGATCAGGGCCAACTCCGACTTGATGCGCTCCTCCATTCCGGCTACCCTCGCTTGAACATGACCTTCCTGGAGAAGGCCATCCCGGGCTCCAGTTTCACCACTTCGCCGGGCTGGAGAGTCCGTTCGGTGTTGTCTTCGTTAACCAAGATCACTCCCGCCGACGGATCCCACTCGCCCAAAGCCGCGATCTCCTCGGTCGTGATCGTGTCCTTGTCCCAAGGCTTGAAGGCGCCCTCAATGTCGATCTGATACTTAGCGGTTGTTTCCCCGTGCCTCTGTGTCATCCCACAACCTCACAGTGGTAAATGTTCTGCCCGCCCTTTGTGTAAGCTGACATTGTTAACACAATAGCAAAAAAACCTACAAGGTCAATTGCCCCGGCGGCAATTCTGGAAAAACCTTAGACACCCGAACCCGCGCTGCCGCCGGATTCACGTCGAAGACCTCGGCCAAAAGCTGCGCAGCATCCTCCCGTCTAGTCGGTTCCAAGACCTTCAATCCCAGATGTCCGGGAGACGCCAGCAGAGAATCAACGGCTTCGTAAACCAACGGGCGAGGCAACAGAATCGTGCCTATCATCTGGTTAGCTTGATACTCCCACCACCGTCCGTCGTAGCGCGGAGCAGTTTCAACATCAGCCGCAGCATCCACCATATCAGGGCGGCACTTTATCTCCCCTTTGCCCAGATCTATACCACTCGCGAACAAAGTGTGCGGCCTCGCCCGGACTTGCAGAGTAAACAGGGCTTTGTGCAGGATCATGTGTCCAGCTTCGTGGGCCAAAGTGGCATTAATCAGACGCTCCGCTGATTGCGTCCCTTCCTCCGATATAGCCCGGGAGATCAGGACCTCCTCAATTTCCAGCGGACCGAACCTCGTGAACCCCAGGGTTCCATCCGGAAGTTCCTCATACTGCGGGACAACGCCAAACCGCTTCTCGATGAAGCGGTCCACACGTACGGGTTGCGGTACCTCAGGGAGGAGGCCAACACTGCGGAGTTCGGCCAGTGCCATGTCTTCGAACTCAGCAATCTCATAGTATTGTTGCTCTACAAATGGGCCTGACCGAGCCTTGAACACTCTCACCACGGTTAGGTCTCCCTCTTCCGGCGATCCCGATCCCTACTTTCGATGAATTCCAAGATCTCGTCAGCACTGACCTGCTTGTCCATCATCTGCCGAAAGGCGAAACCATACCGAGGATCAGAAAGAGTGGCCTTCCGAAATTCCCGTATAGGAGGGCGGGTATCAAATTGTTGAAGGTCAGTGAGCGTGGTGCCCAAAGCTTCGGAAATCGCCTGCAGATGCCTATCGGAAGGATACCGCCGATTGAGCTCTACATCCGACATGAATGCCGCCGACACTCCTATCTTGCCAGCCAACTCCCGCAGGGAAAGGTCCCCCTCCTCACGTAATTCGCGAATATACTCGCCTAATGTCTTCATCATACGTAATACGCACAGACCTCTGTGACCATGGGTGCCAACTTACCCCGTAAATGCCACCCGGTCAAGCCGACCCAGCCAAATACAGGGCCTACCATCCTAAACTAAAGCCAAGGTGAAATGTACATATCGCCAGACCGCACTGTCGGTGGCCACCCATTTGGGCCTAAAGGGGATATGAGGTGCAGTGGAGTCCTCTCGGTCGTCTTCAAGACCCCCGAAATGCACATCCCACCTTGTTATTGGTTTAGAATCAAACAACTGATACCCCGTATTTACTCATCGATTCAGCCACTGGCTGCGTAGGATTGACGAACAAGAGGAGGGAGGTGCAAACTAAGAATCCCAACAGTGGCGGCCTTAACGCTGATGATACCGGGTTGCGAGGCGCTTTTGCGGCTGACTCAAAGGGGATGCTGCTAGCATTACCATGGGTGGCTACGGCAATCCGGAAGGTGACAGCCGCCGGATGCACGATACCGCTGAGCTCTTTAGCATGGTGCAGGAAAATGTCCAAATAGTGGACCTGGACCAACGGACGGAAGCCCTGAAAGGCCTGTACCTGGTTATATCAACATCCCCTGGGGATGGGGCCCCGTATTGAAACGTGAGAGCCGTACCCCCTGGCCCCCTATCCATCGGCCCTCCACACCATAACCCTGGCGCCTTAAGGCGAAACGGATCGAGCGGCGGTTTCGAGTCCTTGGTCTCTAACCCCGGATTGAGGCGACCCGGTGTTTCTTCCACAGTTTCCCAACGCCCCCGATGCCAGGGATGGATTAAGAACAGGGCAGAGATCCCTTATTCAGTAAGTATCAAAGGTGAGTGAAAAGATGTATAGCAGAGCTTTCTGGTTAGAACGGCGCCGATTTCGACTAGTACCGCGTCAGGGTGAAACCGATGGATAGATACGGCGAAGCTTATGCCGGGCAAGTCGATGGTTGCCTCAAGATGTATAGCAGAGCTTTCTGGTTAGAACGGCGCCGATTTCGACTAGGAGGGTACGCCCACCCAGCTAACATTCTGAGGGTCCTGGTGGTACTGACCCTTGCGCTGGCCGTAGCCTGCGGTGGCTCTCCGGCTGCGCCAGACCCCACCGCGGCACCGGCCACTGAACCTACAGGTGCCATGAGTGGCGAACCGGCCCAACCCACTTCCGCTGCCATGAGTGGCGAACCGGCCCAACCCACTTCCGCTGCCATGAGTGGCGAACCGGCCCAACCCACTTCCGCTGCTCAACCGGCTGCTCCGCCCGGGGAAGTGGAAGTGAACCCGGGTAAACTGACCATTATGGTGGGAGACCTGGGTACCGAGAGGTTTGATCAGGCCGTGGCGAGTGGTGGCGGAGGGACGGGACCCATTTACGCCCGGATTATGGGTGGATATCTTATCTCAGACAATGAAACCAGGCAAATGGTGCCGGGTATCGCCGAAGACTGGGGCCTCTCCGCCGATGGCTTGACCTGGACCTTCACCATACGAGATGGAGTCAAGTTTCACGATGGTTCGGACCTGACACCTGAGGACGTGCTGTGGACCTTCCAGCACTACTTTGGCCGGGAGGCCATTGACTATTCCACCAGCTCCCTTGTGCTTATGGTAGCGCGGGCCTTAGATACCATAGAGTTGAGCGGGTCCAACACCGTAAGTTTGACCACCCAGTCACCCATTACGCCCCTGGCTAACTCCCTTTCTTCAGCAGGAACCGCCTGGTTCCATGTCTTGCCCAGGAGGGACGAGGTACACAATGTCGAAGTGGAGCTAGCTTACGACAAAGAACCCATCGGTGCCGGAGCCATGCAATTAGTGGGCCGAACTCCGGCCAGCGTAATGCAGTTTGAGCGCTTTGATGACTTCTACTACCAGCCGGATAACGGGTTTGCCATTGATAAGCGGGTAAACTTTCAGTCGTTGGACTTGTTTGTGGTGGGAGAAGAGGCTACCAGGGTAGCTGCTCTCCGATCGGGAGAAGCAGATATAGTCCCGGCCAGCCTGATCACTAGGGAACAGGTGGAGGCCGGAGGCGGCCGGCTGGTGATGGGGCTGGAAGGGATACTTATTGAAGCCAGGCTGCTGGGATGTTGGGAAGAACAACATCCCTGCCACGACAGGCGGGTCCGCCAGGCCCTGGAATACGCCATAGACAAAGAGCTGATCCAGAACCAACTCTACGGAGGCCCGGAATTTTTCCAGATCCAGGGGTGGTTCGCTGTAACTCCCTCCACCATTAGTTACACCCCGGAGCTGGACCCCTACCCCTATGACCCGGACAGGGCCCGTCAACTGCTGGAAGAAGCCGGGTACCCGGGCGGTGACGGATTTGGCAAGTTTATCGTGAATACCAATCCTACCGTTGCCATGCCCTTCCTGGTTGAGTCGGCGCAGGCCACCGCAGATGTATGGAGGAAAGAGCTGGGGATCGACGTAGAAGTGAGAGTGGGGGACCGGGTTGGCGTTGAAAAAAGACTGGACGCAGGAGAGCTCAATGGACAGATGGTCTGGGCGGACAACGACACGCGGATAGACGCCACCCGTACGTTGAGGTCAAACTATGGCGAACTTGAGGAACCCGACCGGACCCACAGCGACCCCGAACTGTCCGCCCTGGTACATGAGGTCACCGCCATAGTGGACCAGGATGAGCGGGAGCAAGCGGTAGCAGAACTTATGGTACAGCTAAGGAGAGAAAGCTACATGCTCGGTGTTGGATACGCCAACATCCCCTGGGGCGTGGGGCCTCGCGTTGAAACGTGGCGGCCTTATCCCCTGGCGGGGTACCCGTCTGCTCTTTACACAATAACTCTGAAATGAGCAAGTGCAGCTACTATCTATATGGACGGACAGCGAGCTTCAGTGTCATTCAGGTGGGCGTGTCTTCTTGCCGCCAACCCGGTTATATGATTCGTGAAAACCCCACACTCATTCACGATGATCCAGAGGTGTTCCGCCAGTTGGAAGAACCTTTCTAAGGAATCTCTGAATAAGAGCCAAGTATGGCATACTGAGGAAAAGGAAGGTGCTAACCGGGGAGGAAGACGATGCAGGAACAGCCCAGCTTTGCCGATCTGGACTATCAGCACAAGCGGCGGCGGACCCGCCGGGAAGAGTTTCTGGAGCGCATGGACTCTTTGATTCCCTGGCAGAAGCTGGAAAGTCGCATTGAACCTCATTACTTCCGGGGAGAGCGTGGACGGCGGCCCTATCCCCTGTCGGTGATGCTGCGGGTGCACATCGTCCAACTGTGCTACAACCTCAGCGACCCAGCCATGGAGGACCTGCTGTACGAGGCGGAGTCGGTGCGGCGCTTTGCCGGTGTGAGGTTGTCGGATCCTATCCCCGATGAGAGCACCATTCTCCACTTTCGCCACCTGCTGGAGCGGCACCAGTTGGGCCAGGGCCTTTTTGCGGAAATCAAGGGCCACCTGCAGGAGCAGGGAGTGCAGTTGCGGGAGGGAACCATCGTGGACGCCACCATCGTGGACGCCACCATCATTGAAGCGCCCTCGTCTACCAAGAACCGGACAGGACAGCGGGACCCAGAGATGCGCCAGGTGAAGAAGGGGAACCAATACCACTTTGGGATGAAGCTGCACATCGGGGTGGATGCCAGGACCGGCGTGGTGCACAGCCTGAGCACCACCTCGGCCAACGTACATGACGTGACCCAGGCCCACCGGTTGTTACACGGTGGGGAGCAGCAGGTGTGGGGAGATGCGGGCTACATCGGGGTGCAGAAGCGAGAGGAGAACCTGGGGCTGGTGGTGGACTGGCAGGTGGCGATGAAGCCAGGCTAGCGGCGGAAGTTGGAACCGGAGAGTCCGGCGGCGCTGGCGGAAAAGGACAAGGCGTCGATACGGGCCAAAGTGGAGCACCCCTTCCTGGACGTGAAGCGGATCTTCGGCTATGCCAAAGTGCGCTACCGGGGGTTGGCCAAGAACACTGAACGAATGGCCCTGCTGCTGGGACTGTCTAATCTGAGACGGGCTCAGACCTTTATGGCTGGATGACCCAGGGGGTGTTGTGCCTATTGGCCCTGACCACCCCGAAGGCCAAGGCCTGGCAGGGTCACAGAAACCCGAAAAGGGACAAATTCGCGGGTCCAGAGTCTCGCCCCAAGCCCGCATAACCCGAAAATATCTCCGGCCTTCGATTGTTCAGAGGTTCCCTAATCCTGGACCCAGAGGAGCGTGGAGCAGTCCTGGAAGATGTCTATATGGCTTTGCGGGAAGAGAGCTATGAATTAAGCATTGGTTACGTCAACATTCCCTGGGGTGTGGGACCAAGGGTATTGACGTGGGAGCCGTACCCGCTGGCGCTGTATCCCTCGGCCCTTCACACCATAAGTTTGGAGTAGTGACGGCACCAACTTTATTCCAGACCTTGACCATTTCCGACAGCCAATGCAGGTTAAACAGAGTACGGACGTAGTTGGTTCCATAAAAACTGAAAAGAGGTAACTGCGGTACAAGGGCTTCAACTTCAGGAACTATTTCATTGGATGTTGGAGGCGAAATGCAGCGGTACATTTTCGTCAGAGTTGCGCAAGCAATAGTAACTCTGCTGGTCCTGAGCCTGGCGGTGTTTTTGAGCGTACACCTTACCGGCGACCCGGCCTTGTACTTGTTGGGGCCGGAAGGGACCCGACAAGACTATGCGCAGATAAAAAAGAACCTGGGCCTGGACAAACCGCTCCCGGTCCAGTACGGACTGTTCCTGGGGAACGTGCTCCGGGGCGATTTTGGCAATTCTCCCATCACAGGGCGGTCGGCCCGGGAAATGCTCTTTGAGCGTTTCCCGGCTACCCTGCAGTTAGCCGGAGCGGCCTTCCTTTTAACTATAGTCATCGGCATCCCCCTAGGCATTTGGTCGGCGGTAAAGCGAGATACCATCATCGACCAATTCGGCAAGTTCTTTGCGGTGTTGGGTATCGCCACTCCCAGCTTTTGGATCGCCATAATGCTCATCTTGCTGTTCGGCGCTATCCTGGGCTGGCTGCCAACCTTCGGTCGAGGTGGAATAGAGCACTTCATTCTCCCGGCCTTCGTACTGTCCTGGGGCGGCATAGCCGGCATCGTTCGGCTGGTACGTTCCAGCATGCTGGAGGTCCTGGACAGTGAATACGTGAAGTTCGCCCGCGTCAAGGGTCTCTCCGAGAACATGGTGGTCTACAAGCATGCCCTGAAAAACGCCGTGATCCCGGCGCTTACCTTTGGTGGGCTGACGCTGGCGGGACTGCTGAATGGCTCAGTGGCCATCGAGGTAGTATTCGCATGGCCCGGAATCGGACGATTAATGCTTCAGGGGATCAACCAGCGTGACTTCCCTATCGTTCAGGCAACAGTGCTAGCGTCAGGACTCTTCTATATCATCATTTCTCTAATAGTCGATATCTTGTACGCCTACGTTAATCCAAGGATCAGGTACGATTAGGCAAAGGAGTGAAGTGAAATGGCAGCTAGTACTGGTACTGTCATAAGCCGGGGAGCTTGGTGGGCTCGTGCGTACCAGCGGACCAAAAGTCTCAAGCTACCCTGGATACCTGTTACGATTGTGGCAATCTTGTTGATTTGCGCCGTGTTTTCGCCACTCCTGGCGCCCCATGACCCTACTTCGATAAACCTGCTGGATGCCAAAATGGCCCCGGGCGAGAGCCTCAAGTATCCGCTGGGCACCGACATCATGGGTCGGGACATGTTAAGCCGACTTATCTACGGCGCCCGCACCAGTGTGTTCATCAGTCTGGTGGCCCTGGGGACCGGCGCCCTGGTGGGCACGGTACTGGGTCTGGTGTCCGGTTATCGCCTCGGATGGTTCGATACGATAATCATGCGTGCGGCCGACGCCGCACTTGGCTTCCCCACCATACTGGTGGCCCTGGTAATCGTGGTGATCATCGGGGCCGGCATAGAAAGCATCGTCCTGGCGGTGGTATTAACTGTCTGGGCCCGATTCGCGCGCATGATCCGGGGTGAAGTACTAAGCATAAAGGAGATGGAATTTGTTACCTTCGCCAAAATAGCCGGGCTTTCCACACCGATGATCGTCTGGCGCCATATCTTTCCCAACACCGTCAACACCCTGATGGTCATCACCAGTCTTCAGGTGGGACAGGTGATTCTACTGGAGGCCAGCCTTAGCTTCCTGGGATTGGGCCTGAAAGTGGGTGAGCCCGCCTGGGGCATCATGGTCTCGGAAGGTAAGAGCGTTATTCTGGGCCTCTGGTGGCTATCTCTCTTTCCCGGTCTGGCGATCACCACTGTGGTGCTGGCCTTCAACTTCTTTGGGGACTGGCTGCGGGATACCCTGGACCCCAAGCTGAGTCGGTTGCAGGTCTCACGATAGAGTCTGAGTAGGGAGCGGTCGCTGGACTTGCTGGAGTCGGTCGCCACTTATTCCATATTGTCAAGGGCGTCGACAAGGTGTACCACTGCGGCGGAGAGAAATTGTCCCACTGGTACGATGACAAGGGAGTCCAGGGGGAGTAGCAAGCAGGGGGATCCTTCAGGGACAGGAGGAGATAGCTAAACCAAAGCCAAGGTGAAATGCGCAGATGGTGGGGGTCAAACGACGAAGCCGGGTCATTCTCCAAGTACGGATGAGAGGGCTTCACTGGCGCAACCAAGCCAATCTTCATCGCCCCTCGAATGTACATCCCACCTTGGCTTTAGTTTAGGAGTCTTCCGGTTCTTCCGAGGCCTGGGATGGGGCATTCTGCCGGCTGTGCTTGAGGCGGTAGCTGTCGCCGTTCATCTCCAGGATGTGGACGTGGTGGGTGAGCCGGTCCAGCAGCGCTCCGGTGAGGCGCTCAGACCCGAAGACCTGGGTCCACTCGTCGAAGGGGAGGTTGGTGGTGACCAGGATGGAGCCCCGCTCGTAGCGCTGGCTGAAGACTTCGAAGAGCAGTTCCGCCCCGGTGGGGGACAGGGGCACGAAGCCCAGTTCGTCGATGATCAGCAGGCCGAGGCGGGACATCTGCCGCTGGAGGTTGAGCAGGCGTCTCTCGTCCCGGGCCTCCATCAGGTCGAAGGTGTCCAGACTCTTGACGGCGGGGAATCGCGCCGCTCTGATCCGGCGCTGCACCATGCGCTGGTGGCGCTCGATGAGTTCCAGTTCGGCCAGCCGGAGCAGGTAGCTGGGATGGTCCACTCCCTCGGCGGCGCACAGGGCGGCCAGCTTTCCGTACTCACGGAGAAAGCTGGGCAGCTTCAACTCCTTCAGGTGGTGTTCCAGCAGCAGCGTGGGACGGTCGTTCATGCGGCCTTTCCCGACAGCAGGGTCATGTAGTCTCCCGCGCAGGTGGTGCTGACCCGCACCCTGGGCAGGTAGGGGTAGAGCTCCAGGTCGAGGCGGGGAGGCCGTCCCTCCAGCCGGCACATCACCAGGTGCTTTACCGCATCGAAGCTGAGAGCTCCCAGGCGGAGGGCATCTTTCACCGCGGCATGCACCTCCTGCCCGGAGAAGGTCTCCAGCAGTCTCAGCACCTGCACGAATTCCCGCTTGCCCCTGCGTCCCATCCGGGACTCCAGCAACCGGCGCAGTGTGCCGAACTCCTCGGGCAGGTCCCACCCCTGCAGCGGAGCCGCCTGGTCCAGGGCGCCGGTCTTCTGCTCCAGGAGAGGCAGGTAGTGGATGGGATCGTAGAAGAAGTCGTCTCTCTCATAGGAGCGGGGGTGCCGGGCGATGATCTCCGAGCCGCAGCTGATGACTACCTCATCCACATAGCCTCGCACCAGCACGTCCCGGCGCCCGTAGGCCACCGGCGCCGAGTAGTCGTTGGTCCGGTGCCGCACCAACGACAGGGAACTCACCCGGCCCGCCTGCTTGTCGCACGCGTCGTAGGGCACGGCAGTCAGGGGCAGCAGGGCCTCCAGGTCCCGCTCCATCCGCTGGCCGATGGTCTCGGTGTGGCCCCGGAGCCTGGCGTCCATCCGTTCCAGGCAGCGCCCCTCCAGGTGGGCGTTCAGCGCGGTGAAGCTCTCGAAGGACGGTATGGGCGCCAGAAAGTTCCGCCGCACGTAGCCCACCATGCCTTCGACTTTCCCCTTGTCGTTGCCCTTCCCAGGGCGGCCGAACCGGTCCTCGAACAGGTAGTGGGACTGGAGCTCGGTAAAGGCCCGGGTGCGCTTCCTCCGGCCGTCCCCCAGGATCCGGGCCACCGCCAGCTTGGTGTTGTCGTAGAGGATGCTCTGGGGCGCCCCGCCCAGGAAGGCAAAGGCCGAGACGTGGCCGTCCAGGAAGGCCTCGGTGGTCTCCGCCGGGTAGGCCTTGATGAAGCATCCGTCGCTGTGGGGCAGGTCCAGGACAAAGTAGTGGGCCTTCTGTTGTACTCCGCCGATTACGACCAGAGCCTCGCCGAAGTCGCACTGGGCGTGGCCCGGCGCGTGGGAGAGCGGCACGAACATTTCCTGCGTCCGCCGCCGATGCTCCCTCACGTAGTCCTTGACCGTGGTGTATCCCCCACCGAACCCGTACTCGTCCCTGAGCCGCTCAAAGATGCGCTGGGCCGTGTGGCGCTGCTTTCTGGGGACCCGGTGATCATCATCCAGGATGCGGTCGATGACGCCGGTGTAGGGCTCCAGCTTGGGGCGCCGGGGAGAAGTCTGCCGCCGGTAGCCCGGCGGCGCCGAGTAGGCCAGCATCTTGCGCACCGTGTCCCGGTGCAAACCGAACACCCGGGAGGCTTCCCGAATGCTCATCCCCTCCACCATCACCCCTCGTCGGACCCGCAGGTGCACGTCCACCTGGAACATCCATCCCACCATCCATAAGTTCTACTTCCAACCTATGGATGGCGGCAGACGGTACATTTTTCAACCGCCCCAAATCAGTCAGTCGATCCGCCCGCGTGGTCCACTTTAACTCCGCCGCTTACAGCATTATAGGTATCCCGCACACGCACGTTTAAGGCTAATTGTCCATAAACCCGAATCCACCGATGGACAGGGATGGACGGCGTGAGGACAGCGGAAGGGGGTGAGGGAGTTACAGGCGCGATAATCCGGGCTGGAATTCGGGTAGATGGGAGGTTGGCGGCGGTCTGCAGGCGCTTTGGGGGGCGCCGATGTCGGCCTGCAGTGGCTGTGGCGAGCGAGATGGCGGGATAGGACACGGCAAGAGGCGCTCGCGGACTGGGCTGGCGCGAGTTTGCGGGGACGTTGGGTTGGCTGGCGGGTCAGTGGCGGACGGGCGCCGTCAGGCTGGGAGTGGAATGGCTCGCAGTCGGGCCAGGGCGCGGCTGAACTGCTCCTCCCAGGGCCAGCGCTTGGGAAGATGCAGGGTGATCCGGCGTGCCGAGCGGGTGAGCCGTCCGGCCAGGGCGAAGAACCGCCGCCGGAGGGTCTTGGTGGTCACGGTCCGCTCACCGAGGCCGATGCGGGCGGTCCAGCGGGCCAGGTTGTGGGCCATCACCTGTACCGCCAGCCAGGCGCCGTTGGCAGCGAAGCGGCCCGAGGGGAGATGGTTCAGCCCGACGCCGTACTTGAGGTCGCGTATCGCATTCTCGATCTCGGCGTGGCGGCGGTGGTCGGCCTCCAGTTCCAGGGTCTCTCCGTCCCGGTCGGTGATGAAGCCGTGATAGCTGTAGGTGGCGAAGAGAGCCAGTTGAGAACCGGGCGCCGGCTTCACCCGCCGGACGATGAGCCGCACCGGCGCGGCATCCGGCTCGCTCTGGAAGGGGGTGTAGGTGGTTTCGGCCACATCGGCGGCGCCGTCCATCCAGTAAGGAATCGGCGTCCAGGCATCTTCGGGTATCGCCTCGATGAGATTGTGCAGGCTTTTGTGCTGGCGGATGGTGATGGAGAAGCGGACGTCCATCCGGCGGCAGACGGCGGCCACGGCGTGGGTATAGAAGCCGCTGTCGGCCCGCATGGTGAGCTGCCCGCTGGCCCCGCCGCAGCGAACCCGTCCCACCGTCTCACGCAGGAAGTGGGCGGCGCCGCGGACGGTGTTGGACCGGCCCTCGCGCAGCCGGGCCATCAGCACGTCGCCGGTTCCGGCGGCGACGGCCAGCAGTGGGTGATAGCCCCGTGCACCGGTATAGCCGTGGTGGCGGGCGCCCTCCTTGGCCAGTCCGTAAGTCTCGCAGATCGTCGAATCAAGGTCGATGGTGAATGGCGCGTCGCCGGGTCCGGCCCCCGCCTGCCAGGCCCGGGCCAGCAGCTCGCGGCTCACCCGGTCCAACTGACGGACGTGGCCCCACCTGAAGCTGCGCAGGAAAGTGCCCAGGGTGGAGGGCGCCTTGACTACGCAGCCGAGAGCGCAGGCCGTCCTGCCAGTGCGCAACACATCGGCGTCGTCGATGCAGTCGCCGCCCGCCAGAGCGGAGGACACCAGCGTCATGATCTTGTCTCCGGTGTTGGCCCGGCCCGGCGCTTCGCCCAAGTCCAGGTGCTCCTGTACCAGTTCGGGCAGGCCCAGGCGCCGGGCCAGGGTGGCCGGAAGGAGCAGCCCAGCGTTGGTCACCAGGCGGTGGTCGTCGAAGGCGATACGGATGCGGTCGGGGTGGCGGCGTGGTAGCATCTATTGGGTGCTCCTTTTCTGGGACCGGTTTGCTGTTACAAAACCATTATCCCAGATTCAGAGGAGCACCCTTTGGCCACTTCAGGACGCTGACCCGACGCCCTCCTTCGGTGGATTCGGGCTAAAGCGGCAATAAACGGCATCAATCTTCTCTTGGGTGGCAACAAAGTGGCAGAAAAGTTGTGAAGGTCCAACACCCTAGATATTATATGTAAAAGGACTCCAAACAACGTAACACAGGGGGGGCTGTAAGCGGCGGAGTTAAAGTGGACCACGCGGGCGGATCGACTGACTGATTTGGGGTGTCGCTGTTCAGGATAAATGTCCGTTTAAGCGGCCAGCAGAAATGTCACTCGGTCAGGCTGCTATGGTATCAGATGATGACGTAGTGGGACCGTCCCAGGGTTGTCGCGTTGGAGGGCCCTCGGCGGCCAGGTATTTCTTGATGGTGGCCCTGTGGATTCCCAATTCCCGCTCGATCGCTCTAAGCGACATCCCCTTGCGCAGGGCTTTCTGAATTGCCTTCCATCTCTCCCTCTGGAGGAACGTCGGCTTGCGGGGGGAGGCGGCTTTGGGCTTGCCGGCGGCGGCCGCGCTGTCAGTGTTGTCCACTTGATCCTTCTCTTCCGCTGCCCTCGAGTCCAGTGATTGGAGAGCCGCAGTCCAGCGTTCGCCCAGGCCGTTGGCGCCGGAAGGCGCGACAGGAACAGGTGCGGAACGTCCGTGGCCGTTTCGGAGGAATACCGGACTGGGCGGCGCCTCCTGGGCAGCGAGGATGCGCCCTTCATGCCGCACCGTGAGCCGGCCGTCGAGTCCTTCCAGTACCTCCACAGCCGCCCCGGCATAGCTGCGGCGTTCCGGCCCTGGCAGCAACTGGAGGGTGTGCAGCTGGAACCTCACCGTGTTGTCCCTGGCCACTTTCCTCCGGTGCTTGAAGCACAGGACCTGTTCCAGGCACAGCTCCGGGTTGAGAGGCCGGAATGCAGGCTCAGGGTGTTGCGGCGGAACCCCGAAGCGCCGGTTGAACCGTGGCAGGAACTGCTCCAGCACCCGGTTGGCTTCCCCGATGCCGCTCGCCCCCGCCAGCCGGAGTTCAGTTACCAGCCGGTCCTGGAAGGTGCCCGCCGTTCGCTCCACCCTGCCCTTGGCCTGGGGCGACAGGGCGAAAAGCATCTGCACCCCCAATTCCTCCATCGCCCGGCTGAACTGGGTTGGCATCCCGGGGAGGCCGGAGCCGGGGGTGTGCCTGAAGACCCCGTGCCGGTCGGTGTAGAGGGCGACTGGTATGCCGAGATGCTGCACCAGGCCCTGGAGCAGCCGGAAGTAGTTGTGGGCATCCTCCTGCTCGCAGAAGAGGGCGTCGACCACCGTACCGGTGGCATCGTCCACCGCGAACAGTATCGTGAACTGGGGACCGTCATCGCCCAGCCACCGGTGATAGCTGCCGTCCAACTGGATCAGCATGCCCTCCCGGGGCATGCGCTGGCGGCGCACCCGGTGCTTGGGCGGACGCCTGCGCCGCGGACTGCTCAGACCGGCGTTGACCAAGATGCGCCGCAGGGTGGTCCTGCCGATGTCGATGCCGTCGCGTTCGCTCAGCAACTCGCTGAGATGGGTGTGGTTGGCCCCGGCGTACCTGGTACGAGCCAAGTGAACCACGGCAGTTGCAATGGGCTCGGGTGTTGCGTTGGGTGGCCTGCGGCCACGGTGACCGTGGGCAACGGCGGCAGCGCCCAGTTCCCGGTAAGCTGCCAGGATACGCCTGGTGTGGCGAGTGGTGACACCCATCAGCGTCGCTGCCTGGTCCAGGGTCATGTGCTCAGCAAGCAAACTGTTCAGAACCTGAAGCCTTGCCTGTTCTTTTTGAGTCAATGTCACATTCTCCATAGGGGGAGTGTGACATTTATGCTGGCCAGTTAGAGCGGACCTTTTCGCTGAACGTCAACATTTGGGGCGGTTGAAAAATGTACCGTCTGCCGCCATCCATAGGTTGGAAGTAGAACTTATGGATGGTGGGATGGATGTTCCAGGTGGACGTGCACCTGCGGGTCCGACGAGGGGTGATGGTGGAGGGGATGAGCATTCGGGAAGCCTCCCGGGTGTTCGGTTTGCACCGGGACACGGTGCGCAAGATGCTGGCCTACTCGGCGCCGCCGGGCTACCGGCGGCAGACTTCTCCCCGGCGCCCCAAGCTGGAGCCCTACACCGGCGTCATCGACCGCATCCTGGATGATGATCACCGGGTCCCCAGAAAGCAGCGCCACACGGCCCAGCGCATCTTTGAGCGGCTCAGGGACGAGTACGGGTTCGGTGGGGGATACACCACGGTCAAGGACTACGTGAGGGAGCATCGGCGGCGGACGCAGGAAATGTTCGTGCCGCTCTCCCACGCGCCGGGCCACGCCCAGTGCGACTTCGGCGAGGCTCTGGTCGTAATCGGCGGAGTACAACAGAAGGCCCACTACTTTGTCCTGGACCTGCCCCACAGCGACGGATGCTTCATCAAGGCCTACCCGGCGGAGACCACCGAGGCCTTCCTGGACGGCCACGTCTCGGCCTTTGCCTTCCTGGGCGGGGCGCCCCAGAGCATCCTCTACGACAACACCAAGCTGGCGGTGGCCCGGATCCTGGGGGACGGCCGGAGGAAGCGCACCCGGGCCTTTACCGAGCTCCAGTCCCACTACCTGTTCGAGGACCGGTTCGGCCGCCCTGGGAAGGGCAACGACAAGGGGAAAGTCGAAGGCATGGTGGGCTACGTGCGGCGGAACTTTCTGGCGCCCATACCGTCCTTCGAGAGCTTCACCGCGCTGAACGCCCACCTGGAGGGGCGCTGCCTGGAACGGATGGACGCCAGGCTCCGGGGCCACACCGAGACCATCGGCCAGCGGATGGAGCGGGACCTGGAGGCCCTGCTGCCCCTGACTGCCGTGCCCTACGACGCGTGCGACAAGCAGGCGGGCCGGGTGAGTTCCCTGTCGTTGGTGCGGCACCGGACCAACGACTACTCGGCGCCGGTGGCCTACGGGCGCCGGGACGTGCTGGTGCGAGGCTATGTGGATGAGGTAGTCATCAGCTGCGGCTCGGAGATCATCGCCCGGCACCCCCGCTCCTATGAGAGAGACGACTTCGTCTACGATCCCATCCACTACCTGCCTCTCCTGGAGCAGAAGACCGGCGCCCTGGACCAGGCGGCTCCGCTGCAGGGGTGGGACCTGCCCGAGGAGTTCGGCACACTGCGCCGGTTGCTGGAGTCCCGGATGGGACGCAGGGGCAAGCGGGAATTCGTGCAGGTGCTGAGACTGCTGGAGACCTTCTCCGGGCAGGAGGTGCATGCCGCGGTGAAAGATGCCCTCCGCCTGGGAGCTCTCAGCTTCGATGCGGTAAAGCACCTGGTGATGTGCCGGCTGGAGGGACGGCCTCCCCGCCTCGACCTGGAGCTCTACCCCTACCTGCCCAGGGTGCGGGTCAGCACCACCTGCGCGGGAGACTACATGACCCTGCTGTCGGGAAAGGCCGCATGAACGACCGTCCCACGCTGCTGCTGGAACACCACCTGAAGGAGTTGAAGCTGCCCAGCTTTCTCCGTGAGTACGGAAAGCTGGCCGCCCTGTGCGCCGCCGAGGGAGTGGACCATCCCAGCTACCTGCTCCGGCTGGCCGAACTGGAACTCATCGAGCGCCACCAGCGCATGGTGCAGCGCCGGATCAGAGCGGCGCGATTCCCCGCCGTCAAGAGTCTGGACACCTTCGACTTCCTGGCCATCCCCTCGGTGAACAAGGTCCTGGTGGCAGAACTGGCCCGCTGCGAATACATCCAGCGCCGGGAGAATGTCATCGCTGTCGGCAACAGCGGCGCCGGCAAGACCCATGTCGCCCTGGGGTTGGGCCTGCCCGCCTGTCAGCGGGGGATGTCGGTGGGCTTCACCACCGCCGCCGCCCTGGTCCACGAACTGATGGAGGCCCGGGACGAGAGACGCCTGCTCAACCTCCAGCGGCAGATGTCCCGCCTCGGCCTGCTGATCATCGACGAACTGGGCTTCGTGCCCCTGTCCCCCACCGGCGCGGAACTGCTCTTCGAAGTCTTCAGCCAGCGCTACGAGCGGGGCTCCATCCTGGTCACCACCAACCTCCCCTTCGACGAGTGGACCCAGGTCTTCGGGTCTGAGCGCCTCACCGGAGCGCTGCTGGACCGGCTCACCCACCACGTCCACATCCTGGAGATGAACGGCGACAGCTACCGCCTCAAGCACAGCCGGCAGAATGCCCCATCCCAGGCCTCGGAAGAACCGGAAGACTCCTAGCTATCTCCTCCTGTCCCTGAAGGATCCCCCTGCTTGCTACTCCCCCTGGACTCCCTTGTCATCGCACCAGTGGGACAATTTCTCTCCGCCGCAGTGGTACACCTTGTCGACGCCCTTGACACTGCGCAACACGGGCGGAAGGCGCCTTGGGGTTGTGGTGCTGGATACTGTCTAAAGTTGTAGGAGGGCCAAACCATGAGAGTGCTGATTGACAGCCTGGGGCTCGGAGCCCCAGTCCATCTCGAGGATGGGAGGCGCCTCGGTGTGTTTATGTCGACCCTTGAGCAGATAGCCGGCTGCTCGATGACCTTCTCCACCGGCTCACCGCTCACCGGCTTGGAGTTGAGCGATTGTAATGTGCTGGTCGTCACGACGCGGTATCCGAGGGAGCACGCCTACTCCCAGGGGGAGCGCACAGCAGTCCGGGACTTCGTAGGCGATGGCGGCGGCTTGTTGTTGATGTCCAACCACGGAGACCTACCGGGGTCCAATTCCCACGACATGACGCGGTACGACGCCATGATGGCTCGCCAGTTCGGGGTCAAATTGGAGTGCACCTGGTTCCAAAACCCGTCTATGGGAGAGCTCTGGACATTTTTTAGCAACTCTCTGCTGGCTGGGCACCCGATCCTCGCCGGTGGCCAAAAAGAAGCGGCGGTCCAGACCATCGTGACCAAACAATTGCAGCAGCATCGTCACCGGCGGACGTGGTCACGCCCTTGTTGCCCTTTCCCTGGAGATGAGAGACCTAAGAAACGGGTATACTCCCTCTGATCGCCTCTTCGCCCACGCGCTGGACGCCGAGGCGGACGCCGGCTTGGTGGGCAAGGGCCGGTTGGTTACCATGGCTGATTCCGGGTTCATCGGAAACGAGGACACTGTCGTCCCCGGCCCCGGTCTGATCGGCCACGCGGATAACGCCCGGTTTATCCAGAACGTGGTTCGTTGGCTGGGCCGCGAAGTTGGCTAATCGCGCGGGTTTGGGGCCTCCACTCTTACGCCGTATAGTGATATAGGAGAAAGGATCCCCAGCAACTCTGGAGAAATATCCCAAGGACGAAACGTGAAATCGAGGCTCGGAAAGACCCGCCAGTTTAGAAATGGGTTATTGTGGCGAGGCGCCGCTGATGGTGATACCCAACTCGCTGGAGATCGCCAGCGACTCGTCCAGCAGGGGCCTAAACTTTTCTCGGTCTCCAGGCTCGTTGCGATGGAGCAATGTGTCGGCGAGTCGCAGCAGGTCCAGGTAAGCTTGAGGCTCTTGGGCCATTACTCCACCATCGGTCGCTAACTTGCCCGCGGAATCGGAGTGCCAGGTGTCTTCATGCGCATCGTGAAAATTGAATGGCGAGCGGTGAAAAACATGGTCCGGTTATCCGGCCCTCCCCAAGCGCAGTTGGCCGGTATTTCCGGCAGCCGGATGATCCCGAGATGGTTGCCCTGCGAATCGAAAACCCAGACTCCCTCGGGGCCCGTGCAGTAAACCCTGCCTTCTATATCAACCTTCATCCCATCCGGGACACCATCTTCCGCCGAATGCATGTTGGCGAACGGCTTGCCGTTGCTGGCGGTACCGTCGGGAGCGATGTCGTACGCATTGATAAACTGATGGGTGCAGACCTCACCCCGCTCTTTCTCCGCTTGGCAGTCATTATCCCTCCGCGTGTTAGCCACATAGAGGGTTCGTTCGTCGGGAGAAAAAGCTAGCCCATTGGGATACATAGTATCGGTGACGACCGCAGTCACGGTACCGTCGGGTGCGATTCGATGGACGCCGGCAAAGTCTATCTCCCGCTCTGACGGGTCAACACGCCCGGACGGATTGGTAAAGTAAAGGCTTCCGTTGGAATGGCCAACTATGTCGTTGGGTCGGTGTAGCCGCTTCCCTTCCCATTTGTCTGCCAGTACCAAAATGCTGCCGTCGGACTCAATTCGGGTTATCTGCCGCGTTTCCATTTCGCACATTACCAGCCTTCCCTGAAGGTCCATGGTCATGCCGTTGGTCATCCCGCTGGGATCGCGGATAGTTTCCACCTGCCCCCCAGGCCTTAGACGGCAAATGATGGCAGGTTCCCGAAACAGATCCACGAAGAGCCAGTAACCCTCTGGGTGCCACACAGGCCCTTCAGTGAACACGAAGCCGGTGCCTAGTTGTTCCGGTTGATTAGATTCAACAACTTGTTCTAGTTGATCCGGCATTGCAACAACCTCCTTTTACTTTTTCTATTTGTACTATCGGGATCGAATGCGCAAGGAACAATAATTGAAGCCCCGATGGTTTACTAACCAGCTAAGGTATCCAAGACAGGTTTTTTAAGCCTTTAAAATATCTCGCCGAGACAGAACCCGCTCCATCAAACGTCCTCATGTCCAACTCGGTGGATATGGCCAGGGACTCGTCCAGCAGGGACATGGCCTTCTCTCGGTCGACGGGGTTATTGCGCAGGAGCAGTCAGTTAGCGTTGGTCGCCGCTGGAGTCGACATCAACATTTACGTCGCCTTTCATCGACAGGGAAATTCGCTTACGCTCCAGGCCCACCTCCAGCACAGTAACCCACACCTGCTGCTGCACTTTGACAACGTCCGAAGGATTTCTCACAAAGCGGTCCGCCAATTGGCTGATGTGCACCAGCCCGTCCTGGTGTACACCCACATCGACAAAAGCGCCGAAATCGGTCACGTTGGTTACCACCCCCGGCAATTTCATCCCCGCCGACAGATCCTCGATTTTGTTTACGCCTTCGGCAAAGTGGAAGGGATCAAACTCCTGACGGGGGTCCCGTCCGGGACGGGTCAGTTCTGCGATGATGTCAAGCAACGTGGGCAGTCCCACCGTGTCGCTCAGATATTGCTGGGGATCGATCTGCCCGGATATACTGGCGTCGCCCACCACTTGGTCCAGCGGATGGCCCAGGTCTTTGGCGATGGCCTCCACCACTCCGTAGGACTCGGGATGCACGGCGCTGGCGTCCAGTGGATGGGTGCCCTCTCTAATTCGCAGAAACCCCGCCGCCTGCTCGAAGGCCTTGGGACCCAAGCGCGGGACCTTCTTCAAGGATTCCCGGGAGGTAAAGGGACCGTAACTGTTCCGATACTCCACAATAGCCCTGGCCAACCGGGGGCCCAGGCCAGAAACGTAAGCGAGCAACTCGCCGCTGGCGGTGTTCAACTCCACGCCCACATTGTTGACGCAACTGCCTACCACATCGTCCAGGCGTTCCTTCAGGGCTTTCTGGTCGACGTCGTGCTGGTACTGGCCCACACCGATGGCCTTGGGGTCTATCTTGACCAATTCGGCCAGTGGGTCCATAAGGCGGCGACCGATGGATACAGCCCCCCGGACGGTAATGTCCTCATCGGGAAACTCAGCCCGCGCCACCTCCGAGGCTGAGTAGACCGAGGCCCCGCTCTCGTTGACCATTACCACCGCAATTCGTGGGTCCAACTCCAGCCTCCTCAGAAAAGCTTCGGTCTCCCGGCCCCCGGTGCCATTTCCCACGGCGATGGCTTCAACATGGTACTGGCCACACAATTGGTCAACCTTCTTGGCCGCCTCCTGCTCTCCTCGTCCACCCAGCAGGGGATAGACGGTATCGTGGTGCAGCAACCGGCCTTGCCGGTCCAGGCATACCAATTTGCAGCCGGTGCGGAATCCGGGGTCTAGGGCCAGGAGTTGCTTCTGCCCCAGGGCCGGGGCCAGAAGCAACTCCCGCAGATTGTCGGCGAACACTTTGATGGCGGCGTCCTCGGCGCGAACTCTAGCTTCTTTGCGGACCTCTGTTTCCATGGAGGCTTTCAGCAGCCGCTGGTAACTGTCCTGAACCGCCAGCCGGACCTGTTGCGAGGCCTCGGTTTCTCCGGTGACGAAGATCCCCTCCAGGATAGCCATCGCCTGCACGACTGGCGGCACGATATGGACCGACAGTAGCGCCTCTCTCTCACCCCGGAGCATGGCCAGCACCCGGTGGGAGGGCACGTCAGCCATTGGTTCCTCCCACTCGAAGTAATCCCGGTACTTGGCCGCTGCCGAGTCTTTACCCGAAACCAGCCTGGAGGAGAAAGTACCCTGGGACCAGAACAGCTTCCGCATTGCCCCCCGAGCGGTGGAGTCTTCGCTGACCCACTCGGCGATGATGTCCCTGGCTCCACCCAGGGCATCTTCGACGTTTGCCACCCACAATTCCCGATTGACGTACTCAACAGCGGCAAGGTTGACGTCAAAATCCTCCTGGACCCAGAGGTGCAGCGCCAGGGGTTCCAGTCTCTTTTCCCGGGCGATGGTGGCCCGAGTGCGCCGCTTGGGACGGTAGGGCAGATAGATGTCCTCCAGGGCCGCCATAGTTTCGGCAGAGAGAACGGCCTTCCGCAATTCTTCGGTCAGTAGATCCCGCTCTTTCAGGGAAGTCAGGATGGCCTCCCGCCGGTCCCGGAGTTCTCGAAGCTGCGACAAGCGGTCCCGAATGCTGGTGATAACCACCTCATCCAGGCTGGCGGTAGCCTCCTTGCGGTACCGGGCAATAAAGGGCACGGTAGCTCCATCGTGCAGCAAGCCAACGGTGGCCTGCACCTGCCCTTGGGTCAACTGAAGCTCCCGGGCGATCTGGGGAATCGCAGCGTCTATCATGGTCACCTGTTCCATCGACTGGCTCTTGCCAAATATCGGCTCATCACAGATATCTTCAGCCAACCTCGGGGGCTACTTTATTTACCGGAAAACCGCCGGTACCAAGAATCGCCCATCCGATTTCGTCTTCTGATCCGTGCGTTACCCCAGGAATGGGTGAGGCAGCATCCCCAAGTAAATCTCCTGGTACAGAGTACAGCGTTTGGGGTCAACCTGGTTTCGATCTCACAGGCTTATCCCCACAAGTCCGAGGCCTGCCGGATTCGCTGTCCCCACCATTCTGGGCCTTCTCGCACGTACTTCCACTCGGGATTCTGGCTGACATCCCGTAAGGTGGCCATCACTTCCTTGAAAACAGAAACGTGTTCTTCGTCGAACTCGAAGTAACCGACAAAATCGTAACTACTCTCCTGACCATAGCCATCAGGCGCGTGCATTAACCGGCGAGTGATGAAAGAAATCCCGGCAGCGGCGGCCAGAGAATGACCTTTGCTAACCATGTTTTCATCGGCGTCATAGCGGGGCAGAAAGAAACTTTCCCGATGCATCCAGTCCAGGTCCCACCATTCCTTGGTCTTTTTCATGGGCGTTACCACCCCCAGGGGATAACGCTCCCCAGGTCCCGGTGCCTGGGCCGACGCATAAGCGAACTGGGTCATGGCATGGCTGGTATAGCTCCGCTGCCGCTGGACTCCTGCCAGGCTCTCAACGGGAATGCCCAAGGGGTCGACTATCTGCCGCAAATCCGTTTCGTACCGTTTTAGTGGCTCAGCTCCGGAGGATTCAAGACGAATCAGGAAGTTCGCCTCCAGCAGCGCCGGATGCTCAATATCTCTAGATCGACTATGCTCCGGCAACCCCCGAAGAATCTGATAGCACCCCTTTTCCAGGTCGTCTTCCGAAGGAGACCCCGCGGTGTCGTGCAGGTTTACTAAGCCGTCGCCGAGATGATCTATTCGGCGCGCCAAGTCTGGTTCGCGCCGTTCGGCGGCAACCCGAAGAAACAGGTATCGCTGATGGCCGATTACCTCGGCAGTGAGATTTAGGTCACGGGGTTGCATTAGCTGATTCTAAGGCTCTCTGGCGTACTGTTGTATCTCTATACGAACGTTGTCGGGTGCCTTTATGTAGCATATTGTTCCGTTGCGGCCCTCACGGATTGGTTCTAACACCTCCACGCCCTGGGCTTGCAGTTTGCTGACCAGCCCTTCCAGATCGTCGGTCCGCAGCCCGAAATGTTCCAGCTCCATGTGCGGGTCCGGGTTAGCCGCTGGTAATTCTTCCCCAGGAGGATTGCCCACCTGGCTATGCTGCTTTGCAGCCTCGATCTCGCCGGCGTTGCTGACTTTGACAACTTCGTCGTGACGACCGACGTCTGACAACATCATGCCAATCTCGTCTAACAGGTCTTCGAACCGGATGAAGGACATCTCGTCGGTGTTCAGCATACCCCTGTAGACATTAGCCGTTCCAACCGCGGTAAATCCTCCGTGGCGTACCGCCTCGTAGCCCCACACATAGCTGTCACCACGCAAGTACTCCAAGAGCTGACTGGGGTCTTCCGGCTTTACCATCGGGTGTTGATGGAGGTCGATCATTGTCGTCTCCTCCACCAGACGCTGAAATCTCCTCTCCTGATCATCGTCGAGATTGACGGCTATCGACTGGGCCTGGATAACCTGCTTTGCCAGTGGGATCGAGCTCGCCACCATCTTAGCTCCCCTTTTTATCGGACGGGGAACCGCCCTTGTGTCTAGGCACGCGATGACCTGCATCCTGTCGATGAAAACCTCCGTCTCATCAGACTATCCCTAATTCGCGAAAGGAATCTCGGGCCGGCTAATGCATAGGGGAGAAGCTGGCCGGCACCATGATCTTGTTCTCCTGGCGGACCCGGCCCGGTGCTCCAGAGGGCCAGCCTTCGATCTTTTTCGCCCGTATCTCGTCCCGGTGGTTCAGGTCTTTGTAGGGCCAGATGTGCATCCACCGGTTCAGACCGCCGAACTCAGTCCACATGCCCGCCGCCAGGGGCGAGTGCTTCTCCCGCTCGGGTAGGGACGCCTCCCAGCGCTTGAGCAACTCCGGGATGGAGCCAGGCTCGTAGGTGTAGGTCCGCATCTCGTAGATGCCGCCCAGGGCCTGGTCGCCGCCCATGGGCTTCATGAAAGGGGCGGGGTTCCAGATCTCTGAGTTCATGTTCAGTATGTTGCCCGGTGTGATCTTGGGCGGCCAATTGGGGTCCTTTCCGGCTGCCGCGCGGACGCTGTTACGCTCTTCCAGGTTTTCGTAGCCCCAGACGTGGATGATCTGGTTCAAGGGGCCGATCTCAGTGTGCCAGAATGCGGCGATTGGCCCATATTTCTCGCGATGAGGCAGAGCCTCGGCGAAGGCTTCTTCCGCCTGGGGAATGGCTCCGGGCTTCAAATCATAGGTGCGTACTTCGTAGATCATCTCGCTCTCCGTAAAAAGATTTGCCTGTCTCCTGAGTGGCTATCATATCCTACCCAGCTTCCCAGCCGCCAATGTATCAAATACGGGCCATATTACCGTTCAAGTGAAGATATGGTTAAATACCGGTCTAACCTAAACCAAAGCCAAGGTGAAATGCGCAGATGGTGGGGGGCAAACGACGGAGCCGGTTCATTCTCCAAGTACGGATGAGAGGGATTCACCGGCGCAACCCAGCTGATCATCATCGCCACTTAAATGTACATCCCACCTTGGCTTTGGTTTAGTTGTGCATGGATGGGATTATGAGAGGCCGGGTAATCCGACTGCCCTGTCAAATCAGCCAGTCGGTCCGCCCGCACGTTCCATTTTAGCGCTCCCTTTTATATGCAAGAGTTTCCTGGATGGGGTTCACCCTCTTGCTCTCCTTCCAGCTCCTGGCCTGTTGTAGCATCTCCAAGGCGTTGGTGCGGGTTGCGCCGCTATCTGATCCCAGCATCTGACTAAGTTCCGCCACCCTGGCCTCGCCGTCGAGAACCTCCACCGATGTCACGGTCCTATCATTTGAGGCAAGTTTTGCAACCTTGGCGTGGCGGTCTGCGTAGCACGCTATTTGCGGGAGGTGAGTTACGCATAGCACCTGGTGGCTCTTGGACAGACCCCATAGTTTCTGACCCAGGACACTCCCGACTCGACCTCCTATCCCGGCATCGATTTCGTCGAACACGAGCATCGGGATCTGGTCAGCCGTGGCTAGGATGGTCTTTATGGCGAGCATCAGCCTGGAGGCTTCTCCCCCCGAGACGATCCTGGCCAGGGGCCGTGGCGGTTCGCCCGGGTTCAGTGAGATCAGGAATTCCACGGAGTCTATACCTGTCCCGTTGAACGCGAGTTGCCTGACAGACTTCCCGCCTAAAGAAGGTGCTGCGTACGGGACCGGATCTGCGGTCCCAACCGGCACACCGTCCTCCGAGTCTGATTGACGGATATCCACAAGCACCTGGGCATGTCCCAAGGCCAGCCCAGCGGCCTCTTCCTGTATGGCATCAGCCAGGCGCTTGGCTGCGTGTTGCCGGGCTTCGGAGAGCTGACCCGCAAGCATGCCGACCTGCCTTCCAAGATCCATCTCTCGGGACTTCAATCCCTCCACACGCTCTTCGCTGTGATATAGCTTTTCCAGCTCCTGCGAGGCCCTCTCGCCGAAGGCCAGGATTTCTCCGATGGTGCTGCCGTACTTCCTTTTAAGACTGTTGATTAAGTCCAACCGGTCCTCAAGCTCCTGAAGACGGTCCGGGCTGTATTCGATGCCGTCGCGATAGCTGCGGAGTGCACGCGCCAACTCATCCACCTGGTGCATCAAGGCGTCTACCGACTCAAGGTTCTGGCTCAATGAGGGGTCCAGTCTCTCCATTTGGGAAATGTCCTTGGACACCTGCCCGATAAGGTCGATGACCGATTCGTGACGGTCGAAGCTATCGTACAACGCTCTGTAGGCGTGGTCGGACAGTGTGATAATTCGCTCTGCGTTGGCCACCCGGTCCCTCTCCAGGGCCAGGTCATCATCTTCACTTGGGCGTAGATTTGCTGTGCTGATCTCTCCTGCTTGATACCTCAGAAAATCCACCCGTTGAGCGCGCTCTTCGTCATCCTTCCGCAGCCGGTCCAGCTCTTGGCGCACCTCCGTTAGCTGGCGGACCCCCTCTGCGACCTCGGTGCGAAGCTGCCATAACCCACCATACTTGTCCAGGATATCCATGTGCTCACGTACGCGGAGAAGGGATAAATGCTGATTTTGGCCATGGATGTCCACCAGGTGTTGGGCCAGTGTGCTTAACAGCCTGAGAGGTACGATTCGCGCGTTCACACGGCAGGTGTTGCGCCCATCCAGGTTCACCTCCCGAGCGAGAATTATCTCCTCTTCGCCAACGTCGATTTCGTACTCATTCAGAGCAATTTTGATTTTCTGCGAGATGTCGCCGTTAGGCAGGAAGATGCCCTCTACTCTGGACTGGCGTGCACCGGAACGTACTATGCCAACATCGGCGCGTCCCCCAAGTAGAAGGCTCAGCGCATCCACGATGATCGACTTGCCGGCCCCCGTCTCCCCGGTCAGCACACTAAAGTTGGGCGCCAGCTCAATTTCGAGCTGTTTTATGGTGGCGAAGTTGGTGATACTAAGAAGTCTGAGCATGGCTATGTCCGAAACTCCACCCTTCCGAGTTGTGCCCTTTGATCCACCCAAATTGAAGGTCTAATTTGGCGCTCATGCAAATGCAGCATCCAGATGTAGCGAGGGATAGAGACCCGCTTCCATGGGGATTATGAGGTGAATCCCTGAAAATCGAAAGACCCCGGGGGAGTACCGAGAAGCCGTATCCTGATTCGCTACCTCTGGTGAGGCTCTACCCCGTGGTCCCAAGGCGATGCATACCGCTAAGGCCCAATCCACCGAAGAGATGAGTGTCGCGGCGTACTAAACGGGCAAGAAAGTGCTCCTTTGCTTCTGGGATAATGGTATTCGAGACAGAAGACCGATCCCAGGAAAGGAGCACTCAATAGATGCTACCACGCAACCACCCCGACGGCATCCGTGTCTCTGCCGACGACCACTGCCCAACGAGGCTCAGCGGCGGAAAACGTATATTGCTTTCGTGACCACCTACGGTACATCCGCACTAGCAGGGCATCCAGGTTGGCGTTCCCGGGCGCTGAACGAGCGACAGACGGAGAAGGCGCGGCGGATGGTGGAGGCGAGGATGTCGCTGCGGTTCGTCGCCGGCGATCTGGAGATCAGCCGGGACGCGCTCCGGAGGGCGCTGCGGGAGTCGTATTGATGGACAGTCTGATTTTAACCTCGGGCCGTCTTTTTGTTGCCCGGGTAGTCCAGGACCTGAAACTGCAGACCGTTTCGGTCTGGCAGCTAGGGGGGGGCTGTGATCGCTGACAACAACGGGGATCCCCGGGAGAACTGGGCCCAGCTCGAGGCCCTCCACTTCTTCCTCCTGGAGCACAGCTCGTGGGAGACGGGCGTGGTCCAGGACTTCGCCAACCAGGATGAGATCGCGGACAACCTTGGCTGGCCGGTGCACCAACTGCGAAAGAGCCTCGCGGTTCTCCGGGACCTCGGGGAGATTGAGGTCCAGCGTCGGACCCACAACAGGTACCGCCTTCGGCTCCCGACACTAATCTTTGCCCCGGAATACTTGAAGGCTAGGAGGGCATCATGAGCAGCTTAGCGAGCACCGGGCACGAATACGGCGACCTCCCCAGGCTCCCGCACATCATCCGGTGGGGCTGGGTGACCGGACCACGTCTGCCCTCCGGTCACCGGTTCGTCCTCATCACCCTTTGCCAGTACGCCAACGAGGCAGGGGAATTCTACCTGGACTCCGACTCCATCGCCTGGGACTGTGACATGAACACGGCCACCGTCGACCGCGTGGTCCGCGACCTCGCCAGGCTTGGGCTCATCCGGTTCGAGAGCGTCCAGGCCACCTACGAAGAGCAGCTGACCCACTGCCAGCTCACCGGAGTAGTCAGCAGCTGGAACCCCAGGCCCAAGGACCCAGGTCAGAAACTCTCCCTAGCGGAAGCCGCTTTCGCCCAGCTCGAAGCCCTCAGGGAAACAGGAGCAAGGATATGACCACCTATGCAGGTTGAGCAGACGCCTCTTGTCCCGGGCCTCCAGCGGTCCGTTTTACCTAGTTTTCACGGACGCGACTCCCCAGCCGGTGTACTTCGCCGCCATGGCGCTGCTGGACCGCAGGACCTGCCGTATGGTCGCTGAGTCCGGCCGCGGTGGCTGGAAACAGCCCTGTTTACGGCCCCGGCTGGAAATTCCCACCATTTGTAGCTCAGGGGGTGGCTGGAAAACCCGGTTTATTTCTACCCGGCAGGACGGTATACTTTTGCCCATTCCAGCCAGGGGGCAGCTGGTCCAAGCTGTCATTGACGACAACCATCCTGCCGGTGTATTCCGTCTGTTCCACAAACGGGGAGTGTGGAACGCCCCTCGAAACACTGGAATTTCCCTGTTTTGGCCGGACTTAGCCAGAACGTCGGGAAGTACGCCGTCACTGATCTGGGCCAGGCGATTCATGCCTTCGGCGCATACCGGAAGGCGATAAACGCTGGGAAGAAGGTCCGGCGGGCCGGTCGATGATGCGCCCAGTGGTTGGCACCGAGCTAACGGCCATGCTAGACAATCCTGACGGCGATGTTACTGGTATGATCTGGCGGTGGGCCAAGACTGTGGACTATGCAGCACCAGTGGCCACTTTCGTGCCTCTGAGGGGTTAGCAGCATGAGCAAACAACTGAAAATGCTGGTCGGAGCGGCGATGTTCGCCATCCTGGCCTTTGTTGGGATGCTTGGAGTCTTCACTTTTAGCGGAGCCCTGCCCGTTCAAGGCCAGACATACGATGCTGGCGATGCGGCCACCGACCGGGCCGCCCTGGTCGCCCTCTACAACACCACCGACGGCCCGAACTGGTCAAGCAACACCAACTGGCTGAGCAATGCCCCCATGGGGGAATGGCATGGAGTTACCACCGATAGCGACGGCCGGGTCACTGAGCTGGACCTTTCCTCCAACCAGTTGAGCGGGGAGATACCGGCGGAGTTGGGGGACCTGACCAGCCTGCGGTCGCTGGGGCTCCAATACAACCAGTTGACTGGGGAGATACCGGCGGAGTTGGGCAACCTGACCAACCTGGATGGGCTGGACCTGGACAGCAACGAGTTGACTGGGGAGATACCGGCGGAGTTGGGCAACCTGACCAACCTGAAAGAAATGCACCTCAACTTTAACCAGTTGAGCGGGGAGATTCCGGCGGAGCTGGGCAGCCTCACCAAGCTGCAGGATCTGGGCCTCGGCGGGAACCAGTTGACCGGAGAGATACCGGTGGAGTTGGGCAACCTGACCAACCTGGAAGGGCTGTCCTTGGGGGAGCAGCTGACCGGACCGATTCCCAGCGAACTGGGCAGCCTCGCCAACCTGCAAGACCTTGACCTCGGCGGGAACCAGTTGACCGGAGAGATTCCGGCGGAGTTGGGCAACCTGAGCAACCTGCAAGACCTGTTCTTATGGAACAACGAGTTGACCGGGGAGATACCGGCGGAGTTGGGCAACCTGACCAACCTGCAACGGCTGTACCTTTCTACGAATCAGTTGACCGGGGAGATACCGGCCCGGCTGGGTAACCTGACCAACCTGGAAGTGCTGTGGCTCCGTGATAACCAGTTGACCGGGTCAATACCGGCGGAACTGGGCGGCCTCACCAACCTGAAACTTCTGCTCCTATCTCGCAACCAGTTGACTGGGGAGATACCGGCGGAACTGGGCGGCCTCACCAACCTGAAAGTTCTGCTCCTATCTCGCAACCAGTTGACTGGGGAGATACCAGCGGAGTTGGGCAACCTGACCAGTCTGGAAGGGCTGTCGCTATCTCGCAACCAGTTGACCGGGGAGATACCGGCGGAGTTGGGCAGCCTGACCAACCTGCAGGTGCTATCGCTTCCCACCAACCAGTTGACCGGGGAGATACCGGCGGAGTTGGGCAACCTGACCAGCCTGACTAATCTGCGGCTCGACAGCAACGAGTTGACAGGGGAGATACCGGCGGAGTTGGGCAGCCTGACCAACCTGCAGGTGCTATCGCTTCCCACCAACCAGTTGACCGGAGAGATACCGGCGGAGTTGGGCAACCTGACCAACCTGAGGGAGCTGGGGCTCGGCGGCAACCAGTTAACTGGGGAGATACCGGTGGAGTTAGGGGACCTGACCAACCTGCGGTTGCTGGACTTCTGGCTTAACCAGTTGACCGGGGAGATACCGGCGGAGTTGGTGGACCTGACCAACCTGCAGGTGCTATCGCTTTCCACCAACCAGTTGACTGGGGAGATACCGGCGGAGTTGGGCACCCTGACCAACCTGACTAATCTGGGGCTCGACGGCAACCAGTTGACAGGGGAGATACCGGTGGAGTTGGGCAACCTGACCAACCTGCAGGTGCTATCGCTTTCCACCAACCAGTTGACCGGGGAGATACCGGCGGAGTTGGGCAACCTGACCAGCCTGACTAATCTGCGGCTCGACAGCAACGAGTTGACCGGGGAGATACCGGCGGAGTTGGGCAGCCTGACCAACCTGCAGGTGCTATCGCTTCCCACCAACCAGTTGACCGGAGAGATACCGGCGGAGTTGGGCAACCTGACCAACCTGAGGGAGCTGGGGCTCGGCGGCAACCAGTTAACTGGGGAGATACCGGTGGAGTTAGGGGACCTGACCAACCTGCGGTTGCTGGACTTCTGGCTTAACCAGTTGACCGGGGAGATACCGGCGGAGTTGGGCAACCTGACCAACCTGAGGGAGCTGTGGCTCGACCGTAACCAGTTGACTGGGGAAATACCGGCGGAGTTGGGCACCCTGACCAACCTGGAATGGCTGGTGCTCTCCTCCAACCAGTTGACCGGGGAAATACCGGCGGAGTTGGGCAACCTGACCAGCCTGACTAATCTGCGGCTCGACAGCAACGAGTTGACAGGGGAGATACCGGCGGAGTTGGGCAGCCTGACCAGCCTGGAATGGCTGGATCTCCACTTCAACCAGTTGACAGGGGAGATACCGGCGGAGTTGGGCAGCCTGACCAGCCTGCGGTCGCTGGGGCTCCAATACAACCAGTTGACTGGGGAGATACCGGCGGAGTTGGGCAACCTGACCAACCTGGAATGGCTGTACCTCGACAACAACCAGTTGACCGGGGAGATACCGGCGGAGTTGGGCAGCCTGACCAACCTGGAATGGCTGTACCTCGACAACAACCAGTTGACCGGGGAGATTCCGGCGGAGCTGGGCAGCCTCACCAACCTGGAGGTGTTGCGGCTCGGCGGCAATTCGAGCCTTTCCGGACCATTGCCCAGCTCCTTCACTGGCCTGACCTCGCTCATCCACCTATATTTGGGTGGCACGGGGCTGTGTGCACCGACGGACACCGCATTCCAGGATTGGCTGGGGGGCATTACTGAAAGGTTAGGCATCGTCAACTGCGCTGCGGACCCCCTGGTTGCCTGGGGGGATGCGGCCAGCGACCGCGCCGCGCTGGTCGCCCTCTACAACGCCACGGACGGCCTGAACTGGTCGAGGAACAACACCAACTGGCTGAGCGGCAGGCCTCTGGGAGAGTGGCACGGCGTGACTACCGACTCAAACGGGAGAGTCACGCACTTGGACCTCCGCAGCAACAACCTTAGCGGAAGGATTCCGCCAGAGCTGGGCAACCTCTCCAACCTGGAGGAAATGATCCTGGGTGACAACCCGCTGAGCGGAAGGGTACCTTCGGAGCTGGGCAGCCTCTCCAACCTGGAGTGGTTGGACCTCAGCGTGACGAATCTCTCCGGACCGTTGCCCGATTCCTTCACCGGCCTGGCCTCGCTCTCCTTCATTGGCATATCACGCACGGGGGGGCTTTGCGCTCCAACGGACGACGCATTCCAGGCGTGGCTGGCTGGCGTCGCGCAGAAATTTGAGGTCGTCGCCTGCACCGGCGATCGGGCCGCCCTGGTTGCCCTGTACAATGCCACCGGCGGGGCGAACTGGACGGACAACGACAACTGGCTAACCAACGAGCCCTTCCGGCTATGGAATCGCGTCTCCACCGACGGAGATGGCCGCGTCTTAGGCCTGAACCTCCGTCTAAACAACCTGAACGGGACGATACCCCCGGAGTTGGGCAACCTGACCAACCTGCAACAGTTGGAACTCTACGGCAACCAGTTGACCGGAATAATACCTCCACAGTTGGGCGACCTCTCGAACATACAAAATCTAGATCTCGCCGACAACGATTTGACCGGGCCCATACCGGCCGAATTGGGCAACCTCGCCAACCTCCAAGAACTGTACCTTTCCGGAAACCAGTTGACCGGGTGCGTTCCCGCAGGGTTGAGAGATGTGCCAACCAACGACTTTACCGCACTTGGGCTGGATTTCTGCGAGGGAGAAGAACCCGCCCCTGCCGACCCATGCCTTGAGGTTGAGGCTTTGGGATCGCTGACCGCTCCGGTCACCAAAACCGGCGCCTGGGCCGATGACTGCGATTCTGAAGCCCGGCCCGGAAGCTACGCCCGCTACTACAGCTTCAGCCTGAGTGAGGCGAAGCAGGTGGAGATTAACCTGACCTCTGCCGCGGACCCCTACCTGGCGCTGCGTCGGGGGGAGGGCAGAGACGGGACGACCGAGGACCTCAACGATAACGTGGGCAGCCGGAACTTCAACTCGTCCATCAACCGGAAGCTGGATCCCGGCGCTTACACCGTCGAGGCCACGACCTACTTTGCCAAGCAAACCGGAGACTTCACCCTGTCGGTGCGGCCGCTGCAAGAAACGGAGGACCTGGGAGACCTGACCAGGTCGGTGGACCGAAGCAACAGCGCCTGGACCAGTAACCACGAGTCCACTCAACAAATGGGAAGCTACGCGCGGTCCTACACCTTCACCCTGGATGCGGCAACGCACGTGGTCATCAACCTGACCTCTCCCGAGGACCCCTACCTGTTCCTGCTGGATACCAATGGAGCAGTGGTCCACGAAAACGACAACGTGACGACCCGGAACCTCAACTCCCGGATCGACGAGACCCTTCCGGCTGGGACTTACACCATTGAGGCCACCACCTACTTCCCAGGGCGGACCGGGACCTTCCACCTGAGCATCGGTTACTTCGGAGCAACGGGGGGTTAGCGGATTGAACGGGGTCAGAATTGTAACTCCGCTGCCAAGGCATTGGGGGCAACGCTGGCAGGGATGCCGCGGTGAATTCCTGCAGGGAAGGTTGGAGTGGGGCCCAGGGTAGTCCCCCTGACAGGGGTATGTATTTGGTGTTTCCCGCTTCGGGACGATAGATTTCTTCGGGTCAGGCGGCGGGCCGGGATGTGGTTCAGGAAGCAACAAAACCATTGCCAACCCGTCTGTTTAGCAACCAAAAGGTGCCGGAAAGCCATTTCCTTCCAAGTCCACAGTATCTATACATACCCTTGTCAGGGGTAGTCCCCCCAATAGAAAAAGCCCGGCCAAAGAGCCGGGCTTTCGCCTTGCGATCGCTGTTGCCAGGCGCCTATTCAGACTGCAACTTCCGGGCCAGTATCCGGTAGAAACGGACTTGACCAGCGTCAATCTCCGTCTGGGCCTCAGTAAGGACCTCAACTCCGCCGCCGGCGGAGTACGAGGGGGACGTATCAAACCGCTCCAGACAGAAACGGCCCCATATTTCATTAACAGGGGAGTCCATACGGCATGTCGAAATCCACGTTAAAGGTGTGGTGGCGTTGCGCAAACGAGGAGTATGGTGAGCATTGGGTCAGTTGTGGTACCCGGTCATTCGCGGCCGAGGTGACGACTTTACTTAACAACGGTTATGCGAACCATAAACGGGAAATTGCCTTCATGGGAGCCTCACAAGATGGCTTTGGGGGATATGCAGTCCAGCACGTAGTTGCTCAATCTTTCTCCCAACCAAATCCCCGCCGTCCACGGAAACCAAAACGTAACAGACACATGGGGATTCCCGAACAATCACCGCCGCACCAGTGAGTCCGCGTCCAGGCAGCAAGTCGCGCAACAGGTTCAACTTCTCTGTGACCTTTTCTCGAGCCGTCCCCGTGGCATGAAGATACGAATGGTCGAAAACGAGGACGGCCCTGCCTGGACGCCCCTGGGCGATTGTAACCAGGTCCCGTCCGGTTATGTGTTTCAGCCTGTCCGGTTGTACAAGACATCTCATTCGGAGATCCGGGTCTAGGTCAGGGTCCGGGTTCGGGTCCGGGACCTGGTACAACCCAATCCCGGTATCGGGATCGAGAAACAGGTGACGCTCATGATGGGCGTCAACATCGTCTAAAAGTTGGCGCTTCGTCCTATCGTTAGGTAGCACGATGGCGTTTTCCAACCCCAAGAATTGCGCATAATCCTCTGTGCGGAGGCCACCGCCCGGTACTCCACCCCCTATGCCGGCTATGCTGGAGAACAACATCGGATGGACCAACCATTCTTCGGGGTCCGCGACTCCGTGAATCAACGCCCGGTGGGCATAGGTATAGACGTCACCAAACCATTTCATGTGCATAACCAACCTCATCCTTCGACGGAAAAACAGCTCTGGACTCCAGGAACCTTCTCAGGTGAAATGGACCGGAACATCCTACCGGGTCAGCGGGGCAGCTCCGAGGGCCCCCACCTGACAGGGGTATGTAAGGTGATTTCAGGAGGGGGCGTGGTAGGTGATTTCCAGGTTGGGCTTGGGTTTGGGCCAGGGTTCGGGCAGCAGCCAGACCCGGTTCCAGAGGCGACCCTTGAGCAGCAATCGCCGCAGCCAGTCGATGCCGTGGCGGATTACGCTGACCTTCCGTTTCGGCTTCTGCCAACTGTTGCGATGCCGGGACGACAGCGCCTTGGGCGGAGTTCTCAGGTTGCCTGGGGTGATCCTGCGGTCCTGGGCGTCTTCCACCCTGGTGCCGTAGGCCAGGGCCAGCAGCGTGGCCACCGACAGCACCAGCCAGTGGCGGGATACGCGGGCCGGGTCGGTGCGCCTGGTCTTGTCCCACTTCCAGCCCAGGCTCTTGATGGCCTTGAAGCCAGTTCGATCCAGAAGCGCAGGGCGTACCAGCTGGGTCCGGCGTCCTCCGGCGGCAGGTCGGTGAGGATGATCCAGGGTTCTTCCTGCTCGGCGTACCAGACCACCAGCAGGGTGCAACGGCGCTGGGCGGTAGGTGGGCCGAAGGCGGTGCCGCGGCCGACCCAGGCAGTGTCGGGAACGGAGACGAAGGCGCGGGCAGGCAATCGTTTGCCGCCGTCGGCGCAGAAGGTGATGTTCTTCCGGTAGCGCATATAGGGATGCCAGCCCTGAGCGCGTATCTGCTGCCACAGCTTGGGGCTGGATATGCCCCGGTCGCAGAGCACGATGACGGTCATATCCCTGGGGACTGCTGGGGCCAGTTGCCGGAGCAGTTCCACTATGGGGTCCATCCAGGAGCCGGGCTGGGTGGCGCGGTGGATGCGCCAGGCCACGGGAATGGCGCAACTGCGGTAGACCACGCTGATGACGATGGCGGTGGTCTGGTCTCCCTTGAGAGTGGGGTCCAGGGCCAGGCGGCCGGAACGCCACCAGGTGAGGACCCACCGGAGCAGGGGCGCGAAGCAGAGGCTTACGTCCAGTTCGGTCTGGCAGGGGCTTGTCCGGTCGCTGCCGTCGTAGAGCCACTCCCTGAGATACTGGCGCAGGTTGTTCCAACTGCGCCAGGGTGAGAGGGCGGAGGCCACGGCGTTCTGACAGGCGCTGCCGGCCAGAGTAGCTCCGCAGACCCACAGGACCAGGCCGGTCAACTGGGGCTGAGACAGGTAGGTCCCAAAAGAGTGCCAATACGCCTTACTCCAGTCCTCGTATGCTAAGGAATAGCTATCATGTTCCAACAGTTCTCATCAGGTGTACCAGCATCAAGACAGGTGAGAGTGATTGTTTCATAGAATATGTCCACACTGGTGTTGGCCTTTACTTTGATCCAGACAGGGTCGCCTGGTGAGATCTCAGCCAGCGTGTTGTATTGGCTGAATGTTGGGTCGGTGATATACCACTGCCAGATTTTGGTGGAGTTGTCGAGCTGGAATACTTTGTCCAGCAAACCAGTCTCGATTAGGGACGCTAGCGCGACCTCAAGTTGAATGGGGCTGGTGTCCAAGTCCAGTATGGTTGTGCCTCCTTGTTCCCATAAGGCGGCTGGCCCCGCTTTATTGGAACCGATGATAAAGTTGATATGGGTTCCATTCCCTTGCTCTACAACTATCAGGTAGAAACCCGAGTCTCCTATAGTGGTTCTTCCTTTGATATCGTTGGAGATTACGGCCGTGATGAGAGTACCGGGTGGTGCATAGCTTCCATCAATCATTGCTCGGCCGACGAATATATGAGGCGGTACGTTCTGAGTAAGAGCGTCGGTAAGATCCAGGTGAGTGGCGGCTCCTTGCATCCACTCAATGGTTTGTGCTGCTTTGATCCAACCGATCATAAACCTGACTTCCGCGCCAGGTGTACTGGTAACTGCCATTGTGTACATCCCCTCTATTGTGGTGGTGCTCCCTACGATTTGGTCATCCACCATGGCAGTTATCACCGTGCCGTCTCCTGGCTTCTCACCATTTACCATCACCGTGCCCACGAAGATATGAGGAGACAGGCTTTTTTGGGCAAAGGTGGTTGTCGGTACGGTTAGAATAAGAGCCAGAGCCAATAGCAATAGCAAGAATGTTGATCTAATCATTGTCACTCCTCATTTATTTGTCATGAATGAGCAAAGCTATTCCCAAGAGAAAATTGCGAAACTCTCTGCCGCGACGGTTGCCCTTGGCCACGGTGCTGCCCATAGCAATCACCACTTCCGCCTTCCTGAGCTTGTCGATGATCTCCTCCGGGGTATGTTTCCTCTTCGCCATACTGGCGGAAATAGCTGATTGACCCGCAAAACTAAGCACAATGGCTGGTACAGGAAATGGGGCAAGACCATTGGCTTAGGATACTAACATTCCTCCTGGACCAATTTTCGGGGGCAGGTCAGGGTTGTAGCGGGTTGCGGCCAGTGTTCCCATATAGAGAGCACCTCGCACCCGGGAACGCCCGCCCCAGACGGCGCGTTTACCCCGCCAGATGCGACAGTCCCGGTTGAAGGGGCCACGCCCGCGAGGGCAGCGGTCTGCTTGCGGTCCAACGTACCCAACTCTAGCAGGTAGGCCAGCACTGTGAGGGATAGCTGCTTTCCTACGCCGGGAATGGTGCGCAGCAGGTTGTCTTTCTCGCGCCACACGGGACTCTGGCGGAGAGTCTAGCGCAGCTCGCGGTCCAAGTCGGCCAACTCCTGCTCAAACCAAACGATGTGAGCCTCGATGCGAGGGCGGATGGCGCTGACGCCGGTGCCCAGCCGGTTTTTCTCCGAGACCAACGTTCCCTTTTCGCTTGCCAACCGAATAGACTTTTCTTGTGGCGTGATGTATGCTATATCAACAAACATAAACATACGGAGATTGTATGCGCATCGGTATCAATGTTCCAGACAAGGTTATCAAGCCGATCAAGAAACTTGACCCAGAAGCCAACATCTCCCAGATCTGCCGCGAAGCACTGATTTCCTACACCACCGCCCTGGAACGTGCCAGAACGGAGATCACCGACGAAGACATGGACGACATTATCGAACACCTAGAGCAATCAGCCCCTTATCCACAATTTGAGCCTGATTGGGCGGACTATGCCTGGCAGGATGCTCAGGACTGGATAAGGACGATAACTCCACATGACTGGCATTATTTCCTCTATAGTTACGACCGCCACAAGGATAACAGCCGGGAGCTATACATAGATGCCCAGTTCTATAGGCTCCATAGCCGAGGAGAGGTCAAGAACTTTACTGGCCGATTCATGGAAAACGCGGACTGGTTCTGGCTTCAGGCGGTCATAGGCGGCAATCCTGCCAGACAAAAAGCCATTGAGAAAGCGGAGAACGATTACATGAGGACATGGCTCGCCTATGTGAATGAAGTTCGGAGGAAATGCCTGCAATACCGCGCAGATAAGAATGAAGAGATATTAGCCGACCGGCAGAAAGCATGGCTTTCCCGCCCTGAACCGGAACTCCCATTCGAACTGCAGGACGGACTCGGGACCCAGAGGAAGTAGCCGCCGTTTCAGGGGGCAAGTGAAAAGAGACAGAACATAAACCTGCCCTTTTCCATTCTGTCCAATTTCCCTGTTCCCCTGGAAGGCAAGATAGTGGTGGCGGACGATCTGCTGACGCGATGGGAAGTGCGTCCGTCGATTACGGACGACGGTGCGGATTATCTGATGCCGGTGAAAGAGCGTCAGTCGGCTTTGCATGGAGAACTTGTGGAAGCATTGTCCCCACTGGAGACCGAGGAGGACGACGGGCCGTCCTTGTCTCGGTGAAAGGCTGGGGATGGCAGCAGAGAGGGGCCACACTGGTTTCACGCATGCCCCTAGTATTACAACGACGGTTCAAGGAGGGACGTGTGGGGAGGCACGAAGGGCGGCTCGGCGCTTGGCATGGGAGCGTCTGGCCCGCTCGTTGCATTCTTGCGTCTCCTCCAGCCACCGCAGCAGTTCAGCCGGCCCGAACCGTTCCCGGGGCAGCATCTCCCGCACCACCCGGTAGACCTGCGGTTTCGTGATCCGGGGCATCTTTTTCCCCCCAAGCCTGTTGCAGGCTCAGAAGAAACGCTCCGCCCAGCAGGCACAGGGCCACGTGATGATGCCATCCCGCCCAGGTGCGGGTCTCGTACTCGTCCAGCCCCACGTCGCTCTTCTCCGTCTCGAACTCCGTTTCTATGCGCCACCGGGAGCCACCCACGTATGCCAGGGTCTCCAGGGGAGTATCCCCGGGAGCGTTGGACAGGTAGTAGCGGGGCTCGCTGCCGTCCAGGTTCCGGCGGTAAATGGCCCAGTGGATTTCGCCAGGCTTCCGCCTGCTGGTTGGACGCACCCTCTGAGCGCTGAACCGGTAGCTGCGGGGACCCTGGCTTCCCTCGGCCACCGTAATCTCACGCCAGGCCTCCTCCGGCAATTCATCACTGCGCTCCTCCATGGTGCGCCGCTGCCCGCCCACCAGCCTAGGCTTGCGGGGACGCCCGATCCCCTGATGCTCCGGACTGGTCCAGACTGGCTCCAGCGGCCAGACCGTGGTGCCGCCGGGAACGTCCAGCACGTAGCGCATCCCCAGAGCCGCCAGTCCCTCCCGGAAGGACGGAGACATCCCGAAGGCGTCGTCCCCGGCAACCCATCCGGCCCTCAGATGTCCCCGCTCCAAGGCCCGCTCCACCATCTTCAGCGCCAATTGGGTCTTCGACCGGTAGCCCTGCCTCTCCTCCGGAACCCCCGCCGCCTCACACCGGTCTTTGTCCGAGGTCCAGCTTTCCGGCAGATAAAGCCCTTTGTCCACCAAGGCCCGTCCCAGCGGGCTGACATAAGCCAGGAACATTCCGGCCTGGCAGTTGGCCACCTTGCCCAGTCTCCCGCAGTACTGACGGGCCACTCCCACGGACTTCCTGCCCTGCTTCGGGAAGTCGCTGCCGTCCAGCACCCACACCGCATCCGGATGTCCAAGCCGGGGTCCCAAGTACTCTTGAAGGCGTCCTATGACTGTGTCGTCATCCCAGGGGGATTCAGCGAGAAACCGCTGCATCACCCTGGCTGACGCCGGAACCGCCTCCGACAGATTCTCGGCGTTGCGCCGCTCCCCGGATTGCACCAGCAGGGCCTGGAGATAATGGCGGCTGTGGTCCCGCGTCTCCCGGCGGCCAAACAGCGGAGCGAAGTAAGCGTGAAAACCCTGAAAGGCCCCGTACACCTGCTCGAAAACCGCAGCATCCACTTCCCTGCCTCACTTGCCCAAGCCTTCCCCAACTACCCCGTCATCCTATCATGCCAACCGTCGTTGTAATACTAGTACCGCGTCCGGCTATTTTTGACAAATATAAGAAAGTATATAATTGAGGCATTCTTTGATTGTGGGGAGGCGTGGGGAATGCCGGCCAAGCTATACCGAGTGAACTTGACCCAAGATGAGCGGGAACATTTGCTGGGTATCACCCGGCGCGGCCAATCCTCGGGGCGTAAAGTGAAGCGGTGCCTCATTTTGTGCAAGGCCGATGAAGGCCTTACCGACCAGCAGGTGGCCGAAGCTCTGCTGGTCGGCCCCTCCACGGTCGGCCGGGTGCGCCAGCGCTTCGTGGAAGGCGGGTTGCAGCGGGCCCTCAATGACCTGCCGCGGCCGGGACAACGGCGTAAACTCGATGGAAAGCAGGAAGCCCACCTGGTGGCCGTGGCCTGCAGCGCAGCCCCGGAAGGGCACACCCGCTGGACCTTGCGATTGCTGGCCGACCAGGCGGTGAAGCTGGAGTTGACCGACTCCATCTCCCGGGAGACGGTCAGGCAGGTGCTGAAAAAAACGAACTCAAGCCGTGGCGGAAGAAGGAGTGGTGCATCCCCAAGGTGAGCGCCGAGTTCGTGGCCCGCATGGAGGACGTGCTGGACCTCTATGCGGAACCCTATGACCCCCAGCGGCCCGTAGTCTGTTTCGACGAGACCTCCAAGCAGTTGGTGGCCGAGAAGCGGGCGCCCATCCCGGCCAAGGCGGGCCGGCGGGAGCGGTTTGATTACGAGTACCAGCGCAACGGGACCCGGAACTTGTTCATGACCTGTGAGCCGCTGGCGGGCTGGAGGCATGTGGCAGTGACCGAGCGTCGCACCATGACCGACTTCGCCCATCAGATGCGCTGGCTGGGGGATGCTGCTTACCCCGAGGCGGAGAGGATCCGAGTGGTGCTGGACAACCTGAACACCCATAGACCCGCCTCCCTGTACGAGGCCTTCGAGCCAAAGGAAGCCAGACGGGTGATCCAACGGCTGGAGTTTCACTATACTCCCAAACATGGGAGCTGGCTCAACATGGCGGAGATCGAGTTCAGCGTCTTCAGCAACCAATGTTTGAATCGCCGCATTGAAGATGAAGTGTCGCTTAAGCGCGAAATCGCGGCATTGGAGATCGAGCGTAATCAGGCTGAGGCAACCATCGACTGGAGCTTCTCCACCACCGATGCCCGGCATAAGCTTCGCCGTATCTATCCATCGGTTTCACCCTGACGCGGTACTAGCCAGACGCTCGCTCCAGACGACTCGAATCGGAACTAAAGCATCTGTGACAGGGTCAAACACTATCTAAACCAAAGCCAAGGTGAAACGCGCAGTGGGATGGGGTAAATTTGTGAAGGAACCTGGTTAGCTGGTGTCGGGAGTTGGGAGGGGTTGGTGATGGGCGTGAGGGAGATAGACCGGTGTCTGGAACGGTGGCAGATGGAAATCAAGGACTTGCGTCGGCGGATGACTTGGCGCCCACACCCAGGGAGCGGGAGCGGTGGTACGCCTTGCTGCTGCTGGCCCAGGGCTTGACGACAGCGGCCACGGCGGAGGCTCTGGAAAGGGATCCCCACACTATTGGCCGTTGGGCGTCGGCCTTCGGGGAGGGAGGGCCTGCAGCCCTGATATTTGAGCAGACCGGCGGTTCCCCCCCCGCCCTTGACCAAGCGCAGCAGGAGGAGTTGAGGGCAGCGGTGCAGGAACCGCCCGGCGCCTCGGGCATTGATCTGGCCAACTGGTATTGGAAGGTGGTGCGGCGGTTTGCCTTGGAGCGGTTCGGCATTGGGGTGAGCCGAAGCAGTTGTGTGAACTGGCTGCACCGGCTGGGGTTTGCCTTCAAGCGGCCCAAGAAACGCCTGCTCAAGGCTGATGAGGCGAAGCGGGAGGCTTTCGTGGCGGAGTACGCCGCTCTGAGGGAGGAGGCTGGTCAGAAGGAAGCCAGAATATTCTTTGCTGATGAGGCCCACTTCCGGGCCGATGCGGAACTGCGGGGCAAGTGGGTGCTGAAGGGCAAACCTGCTTTGGTGGACTCGACCAGCCCGCGGTATGGGGAGAAGGCCAGCTACTATTCGGCGGTGTGCCTGGAGACGGGCGAGGTGGAATGGATGGAACTGGAGGGCAACAGCAACAGTGGGACCTCGGTTGCCTTCCTAGAACAACTGAGAGAAAGGCATCCGGGGTCGATGCGGGTCATCTGGGACAACGCGCCGGCCCATCGTGGCGAGGCGGTGCGGGAATATCTGCGGACGCCCGGACTTGACCTGCGGTTGGTGAACCTGCCGGGCTACAGCCCGGACTTCAACGCTGATGAGGCCATCTGGGGCTGGGCGAGAGAGGAGGCGACGGGCAATCTCTGCCTGGGCAGCAGGGAGGCAGTGCAGGAGCGGGTCGGGAATTTCCTGGCCGGGTTGACCAGCAGGAGAGACGAGGTGAGGCGCCGCTGCCGGACGGTCCTGCAATCAAGGGCCGAAACACTCCCGCGAGACTCCCGACCCGATTCCCATCACCCGGCAAATGCACATCCCACCTTGGCTTTGGTTTAGTAGGTCGCCCGGAACATCTCCCCGTTGAGCCACTCCCGAAACTCCCCGTCCTCGGTGTAGGCCTTGCAGAGCTCCGTCTGGCATCTCACCATCGCGGTAACGACCCGCCTCACTGCCGCGTCGTGCTCGATCTGGACGTTCTGCCGGTCCGAGTTCATCTTGGCATTCCGGTAGGCCTCTTCCTCCAGGACCTGCCCGGGTCCACGGTGCCCCCGTCATTCCAGTTCCGGAATCCAGTGGAAACATCTCCGCTGGTGCGGGCCCGCCTTTCCCTGGCTGTTGATGCCCATCAGAGGGCGGCCCCGCCGGTTCGTCCACCTGGTGGTGAATCAGCTCCTGCTGAAGGCCGGATGGTTCCGGTTGGCCCCGAAGCAGGCCGCGCAGAGCGGCTTCAGCATCGTTGCGCTGTGTTCCTTCCCGCAGAGGTGGCAGTTCTTCTCCTCGTAGGAGCCGTTCTCAAATCTCTTCCAGCTGGTGAAGCAGGTGCGGCAGTAGGGCTGCTTGGGATTGAAGGGGATGGTTTCCTTGCACCGAATGCAGTGCGCCTGCTGCGTGGCGGCGGCATCCGGCTGGTCTGCTTCCGTCTTCCGGCGGAATGGGGCCCTTCTGGTGGCGCCAGTGCGGGGGGCAGGGCCGGCCTCTGGCCTGTGAGCGGGTCCGGCGGCGGCCCGTGGGGCCGGGCTGGTTGTTCCGGCGCGGAAACCCGGGCTCGCTGCTCCGGCGGCTGCGGGTTTTTCATCCTCGCTGGCCCGTATGATTCTCCTGACCTCCTCGTCGATTTCCTAGTACAGCTCCGGTTCGTTCTCCCGGTTGATCAGCAGTCCCATCTCCCGGTTGTTCATCTGGGAGAACTCGTAGAGGTTCATCGAGGTCAGCAGGGCGCGGTCCTCGTTCAGATAGCACTTGGCGTGGAGATTCCGGCAGAAGCTGGTTCTGATGGATGTCATGGACTCCAGCCATTCCTTCTCCCCGGGCTGCAGGTTCTCCTTCCCGTAAATGACCCTGATGTCTATCTTCCAGCGTTCTTTCTCCTCCAGGAGTTCCCGTATCAGGGTGTTCGTCTTCAGGTACGGGCTGACAATCACCAGCCTGTCGTTCGCGTTCTTGATGATCTGTTCCAGTTGGTTTGATATGCCGGTGGTGGTCAGGAATTCAGCCATTCCCTTCATCTCCTGTTCGCCTTGTCTGTTTTCCTGATGCTAATGCCGGTTCAATCCCGTGTCAATTTGGTTTTGGTGACCGATTCCTCAGTCTCCCTTGACGTGTTCAGGACCTGCCGGTCTCTTCACGCCGTTCGCCTAAACCCGAATCCACCGATGGACAGGGATGGACGGCGTGAGGACAGCGGAAGGGGGTGAGGGAGTTACAGGCGCGATAATCCGGGCTCGAATTCGGGTAGATGGGAGGTTGGCGGCGGTCTGCAGGCGCTTTGGGGGGCGCCGATGTCGGCCTGCAGTGGCTGTGGCGAGCGAGATGGCGGGATAGGACACGGCAAGAGGCGCTCGCGGACTGGGCTGGCGCGAGTTTGCGGGGACGTTGGGTTGGCTGGCGGGTCAGTGGCGGACGGGCGCCGTCAGGCTGGGAGTGGAATGGCTCGCAGTCGGGCCAGGGCGCGGCTGAACTGCTCCTCCCAGGGCCAGCGCTTGGGAAGATGCAGGGTGATCCGGCGTGCCGAGCGGGTGAGCCGTCCGGCCAGGGCGAAGAACCGCCGCCGGAGGGTCTTGGTGGTCACGATCCGCTCACCGAGGCCGATGCGGGCGGTCCAGCGGGCCAGGTTGTGGGCCATCACCTGTACCGCCAGCCAGGCGCCGTTGGCAGCGAAGCGGCCCGAGGGGAGATGGTTCAGCCCCACGCCGTACTTGAGGTCGCGTATCGCATTCTCGATCTCGGCGTGGCGGCGGTGGTCGGCCTCCAGTTCCAGGGTCTCTCCGTCCCGGTCGGTGATGAAGCCGTGATAGCTGTAGGTGGCGAAGAGAGCCAGTTGAGAACCGGGCGCCGGCTTCACCCGCCGGACGATGAGCCGCACCGGCGCGGCATCCGGCTCGCTCTGGAAGGGGGTGTAGGTGGTTTCGGCCACATCGGCGGCGCCGTCCATCCAGTAAGGAATCGGCGTCCAGGCATCTTCGGGTATCGCCTCGATGAGATTGTGCAGGCTTTTGTGCTGGCGGATGGTGATGGAGAAGCGGACGTCCATCCGGCGGCAGACGGCGGCCACGGCGTGGGTATAGAAGCCGCTGTCGGCACGCATGGTGAGCTGCCCGCTGGCCCCGCCGCAGCGAACCCGGCTCACCGTCTCACGCAGGAAGTGGGCGGCGCCCCGGGCGGTGTTGGACCGGCCCTCGCGCAGCCGGGCCATCAGCACGTCGCCGGTTCCGGCGGCGACGGCCAGCAGTGGGTGATAGCCCCGTGCACCGGTATAGCCGTGGTGGCGGGCGCCCTCCTTGGCCAGTCCGTAAGTCTCGCAGATCGTCGAATCAAGGTCGATGGTGAATGGCGCGTCGCCGGGTCCGGCCCCCGCCTGCCAGGCCCGGGCCAGCAGCTCGCGGCTCACCCGGTCCAACTGACGGACGTGGCCCCACCTGAAGCTGCGCAGGAAAGTGCCCAGGGTGGAGGGCGCCTTGACTACGCAGCCGAGAGCGCAGGCCGTCCTGCCAGTGCGCAACACATCGGCGTCGTCGATGCAGTCGCCGCCCGCCAGAGCGGAGGACACCAGCGTCATGATCTTGTCTCCGGTGTTGGCCCGGCCCGGCGCTTCGCCCAAGTCCAGGTGCTCCTGTACCAGTTCGGGCAGGCCCAGGCGCCGGGCCAGGGTGGCCGGAAGGAGCAGCCCAGCGTTGGTCACCAGGCGGTGGTCGTCGAAGGCGATACGGATGCGGTCGGGGTGGCGGCGTGGTAGCATCTATTGGGTGCTCCTTTTCTGGGACCGGTTTGCTGTTACAAAACCATTATCCCAGATTCAGAGGAGCACCCTTTGGCCACTTCAGGACGCTGACCCGACGCCCTCCTTCGGTGGATTCGGGCTAAACTGATACCAAGGTGAAATGGGCATATGGAGGAGGTCAAGAGACGGTGCCAAACCGTCCTCCAGGCACAGGCGGAAGAGCTTCACTGTGGCGCCTAAGCCAATCTTCATCGCCCCACAAATGTAGATCCTACCTTGGCTTTAGTTTAGTAACTGTTCAGACTTGGTGGGTCGAATTGGGCGAACGCCGTTTGATAGGCACCTGCCTGGGCGTCAGAAATGGGTGAGGTGGACCCCATCGGTTGGACAGGATTAGGTCACAATTAAGTGAGAGTGCCGCAGTTCCTGCAGTGATGTCAGCGTGCCGGAGGGTCGCCTTGGCCGCTCCTTCTGCTGCTCGGCGCGCCGGATGGTCTGGCGGGAGACGCCGAAGGTCCTTGCCACGGCGGACTGGGACTGCCCATTGCGGCGCAGCAGGCGGATAGCGGCGCTTGATCGACTCCATCTCCGCCTGGGCCGCCCAGGCCAACACCCGCGGCCAACGGCAAGACCAGGAATCGCCCGGGTCGGCGTGACCGGATGAACCGGTTCAGGCCGACACTTTGAGGAAGGGGTCCGCCATATACGCCTGCTGTCGTCCCGTCCCTCTGGTACTATAGGGATCGACAGCCAAGAGACCCAGTGCAGTTTAGCCAATTGGATATCGCAGTATTGACCACATTTCCGGAGGCGGCATGGAAAAAAACGAACTGGTTCAGCCCACCGCAGTGGAGCCTCGTGCGGGTTACTGCATCTGGATCAGCTACGCGGACGGACCCGCAGGAGAGGTCGATCTGTCGCATCTGGCTGGCCGGGGCGTCTTCGCAGCCTGGAACGACCGGGCCCACTTCGAAAAAGTACACATCACGGAACACCGTTCGATCGCCTGGGACGACGAAATCGAACTGTGCCCAGATGCCCTCTACCTGCAGCTCACCGGCTTGAGCGTGGAAGAGCTTATGCCGGGAGCCCGCCCGGTGCAAGCGGATGCCTGAGGTATGCCGCTTCTATGGCATCGTGATCAGCATCTACTACAACGACCATGGGCCGCCGCACTTTCACGCCCGATACGGGAGCGACCAGGCGATGATCGCCATGGACAACCTGACGGTGTTGCAGGGCCGTCTCCCGCCGCGCGCCCACGGGTTGGTCATCGAATGGGCCACCAGACGCAATCCTGAACTCAGGGCCGCCTAGGCCACTGCCAGAAGGATGGATCCCATGGGCAGTATCGCCCCGCTGGACTGAGTTCGCCGCCGCCGCATATCGGTCGGATCATCAGTGGAGCGGGCTGCGGGGTATGCCCGCTGCGGTCCCAGTGCCTGGCAGGGTCATTGGGGTTGGGACGAACGGTGCAACTGCACCCGCAGGAAGCGCTGTTGCAGCAGGTCCGGGCCCTGCAGCAGAGTGAAGCCTTGAGCGAGTACCGGCAGCACCGGGTGGTGGTGGAACACCGGCTAGCGCGGCTGGTCCAACTGGGAATCCGCCAGTCCCGCTACTTCGGCCGCATCAAAACCCGGTTCCAGTTGTACCTGGCCGCCACGGTGGCGAACCTGACCCTAGTGGCCGCCAAAGCCGGCACGACGGGAGAAACCGGCCACGGCCCCAGCGCCGGCAGCGCCCTGGGCCGCTGGCATGGGCAACTCCGCCGCCAATACCGGGACCGCGTGGCTCGGGCAAATTCGGACCCTCACTTCGCTCGCGTCGGCATTACTGCCCAAATCATTCTACCCAACAAGGGGTTTCCGTCCGAATTTCTAGGCTGGAGTCTGAAACTCCAAGGAGCTGAATTGACTGCGGGAGAACGAATACTAATAACCGGTGCGGCCGGCTTCGCTGGCTCCCGGTTGACCGAGGCTCTGTTGAACCTGGGCTATTCCGTTACCGGACTGGACGTGGCCGCACCGAACCACGCCGAGGCGTTACGGCGGCAGTTGTCCCACCTTGATTTCCGCTACCTCTGGAAGAGCATCCAGGACATCCAACCCGGGGACGTTGCGGGGCATTCGGTGGTGGCCCACCTGGCCGCCCAGCCGGACACTCCCCTCGCTTTCGAGTCGCCCCGCTACACCGTGATGCAGAACGTAGCGGGAACCGTGGAGGTGCTGGAGGCGGTGCGCCGTGCGGGAGGAGTTTCCAAGGTCATCTTCGCCGGCTCAGGGAACGAGGTTGGGAGACCAGACTACATTCCCATGGACGAGGACCATCCGCTCACTCCCCACAACCCCTACGGGTTCTCCAAGGCGGCGGGGGAACTGGCCATGTGGGCCTGGTACCGAGCCTACGGAGTACCGGCGGTCATCCTGTCCACCGGCGTGGTGGTCGGACCGGGCATGCGCCGGGAGGTTTTCATCTTCAAGTGGCTTTGGAACGCCCTGAATGGCCATCCCATCGTGGTGGAGGGCGGTCAGCAGACCCGGGACGTGACCTTCATCGACGATGTGGCGGAAGCGTGGGTGAGGGTCATCCAAGCCCCTCCGGACGTCGTCGCCGGGCAGAAGTTCTACGTCGGATGCGGAGAGGAAATCACGGTGGAGGACCTGGCCGTCATGTGCCGTAACACCGCCGGTGCCGACGTCCCAATCGAATACGTTGACTACCGCCCCGGGGAGGAGGGGCAGAGGGAGGCATTCAGCACCGACAAGGCGCGCCGGGTGCTGGGCTACAGCGCCAGGACCTCCGCGTCCGAGGCCATACGCCTAACCGCCGATTGGGCCCGAACCCTGGTCGAGACCCCGCCAGGAGAAGTGGAGCCGCCCGTCCCATCTCCATAAGAGGAGGCCGTCCAGGTAGGCGGGCCAGGCAAAATCATCGACCCCCAGCCGGAAAAGGTGGCCGACGGCCACCGCCAGGATGGCATCGTGGGTGACATGTATCTGCAGCCGCCCGTTCCGGCGCAGGCCGCCGGAAACCATGTCCAGCAGCAACCCCACTCCCTCGCCAGTGGGTCTCATCCCCGGAGGCGGCGGGCCGTCGGACAGCTGGCGCCGCACAAGTTCCCGGATGCCGGTCTCCAGGAAAAGAGGGCCGCAAACCGACGCATCGGTCACGAAGGGGCCGTGGTCTCCCAGGAGGCGGTCGTGGACGGGCCCGGCTTCCCACCCTGCGCCACGAGCGATGGCGCTGGCGGTGTCGGTACAACGGGGGAGGGGACTGGACCTGATCCCGGATGGGTACCGTATCGACAGCAGCGACCCCAGCCCCTCCGCCGCTGCGACTCCCCCGGACGTCAGGCGAACGTCCTCTCCGAAGGTTCCCGGTGGGATCGCCTCACGCTCGGCGTGCCGGAGGACCAGGGCGGCATCGGCCTCCGGCGGTACCGAAGCCAGCCGCCCGGCAATGGAGGCCACTGCGCCGGGCAGGCTCACGCCGCCCTCGCCCGGATGACGGAGCTCACGCCATCCGTCACCGCCACGTCCAGAATTTCAAACCCGGCGCCTGCCAGCAACGCGTGAAACTGTCGGGCAGACCGCTCGGCCCCGCCGGTGGTCACCAGCATGTTCAGGTCCAGCAGGCCGCCGGCGGCGGAGGACTCGTCCAGCGCCATCTCCACCACGTAGAGGGAGCCGCCCCGGGGCATGGCCTCCCGGGCCCGCTCCAGTATCCTGGCCGCGTCGCCGTCGGGCCAGTCGTGGAGGACCCGGGCCAGCACCACCGCGTCCGACTCCACCGGCCACCGGCTGAAGAGGTCTCCGGCGATGAAGCTGCAGCGTCCGGCGACGTCCTCCGGCGCCTCCGTCTCCCGCACCACCTCGGGACGGTCCATGACGGTCCCGGTCAGGCTGGGAAAGGCGCGCAGCAGGGCGAAGACCAGCTCGCCGGTGCCGCCGCCGGCGTCGAGGACATGGTCGTGTACCCCGAAGTCAACCGCCCCGGTCAGGCCCCGGTAGTCGTGGCGGGCGTAGGAGGCCAGCGCCTGGTGGTACTCCCCCAGCCTTGAGGGATCGTCCCCCAACCGGTCGAAGAACTCCCGTCCGTGGGTAGCCGTGAAGCTGGACCGGCCTGTCCGCAGGGCCCGCGTTGCGCCGGACCAGGCATCATAGGTGTCTCCCGCCCACATCAGGGCCGCGTCCGCCAGGGACTGGGGATGGGAGCGTTTCAGATACCGGCCCCGCTCCGTGGCCCGGTAGTTCCCATCATCCTGCAGTTCCACCAGGCCCAGCTCGGCCAGTCCCCGCAGCAGACGGGCGCCCAAGGACTCCGGCAGCCCCAGTTTCATCTCCAGCCCGCTGGAGGAGGCGGGTAGAGCCTCGAAGACGCCGAGTTCCACCCCCGCCCTGATGGTCTGGGTCCGCCAGTATCCCACCATGTCCGCCGAAAGTTCCTCCAGAGGCGACCGCAGCGGCGGTCGGAGTTCCAGCACAGTTTCTCCGGCTTCGTCGATCACCGAGAGGGATCCGTCGAAGCCCTGCACCCGGGCCTGTCCGTTGTAGAAGGGCTCCACGTTCTCGAAGCGGTGGCGGTAGATAGGCTCACCGGAAAGGTTGACGTGATGCCATCCCCGGGCATCGCGGGCCCGGGCGTGGTTCTTGTGAAACACGTCCAGGTCCATGAACCACTTGCCGTGGAGCAGGCTGCCGTCCCTGTCGATGTGGGAGTGCTTGCCGTCCTCCCTCTGGACGACGGCGAGGCCGTCCCTGAAGTCCCCGGCGTAGCGGTACCGTTCCCCGTAGGCCACGGCCCCCTCTGCCGTGACGTGGAAGTAGAGCCCGTCCCCAGTGCGGACTGGGCAGCGTCCCTCCTGAAAATTCCCGCACCAAGCGTAACGTTCCGGATAAAGCGGGCCTCCGTACGGCAGGATATGGAACCAGCCGCCCCAAGAGTGGACGGCGGCCCGGTCCTCGTAGAATCCGAAGGTGCGCTGATGACGCGCCTCATAAGTGGGCTGTCCGTTGGGCGTGATGTGGTAGGCCCCCGAGCAGTCCAGCACCGGCGCCAGTCCCGGCGCGTGGAACTTCAGCACCTCCAGGAACCTGCTCCGGTACAGGGGGTTGCCGTCCGGTCCGACATGGTGTGTCCCTGCCGCAACGACGCGGCTGGTCCTCCACGCCTCGCCGGAAACAGCGAAATGGTTATAGGGGCTGGTCACGTCATACCTGACGGTCTCCGTCACATGGGGAACTCGGAAGGACGACCGTCCGCTGGACAGCTCGTGAACGAACTCTCTTACCGTAGACGGTTCATCCCTGCCCGTGGACTCTCCTCCCACCGCCCTCGCATGGGCCCATATCGCCCTTCTCCGGTAGGTCCATTCCCGGCTCCATGGCCCGTTCCGCAGCAGTTCACTCATGCTCCTGAATTCCAGGTACCAGGTGGCCCTGGGGTTCGGGGACAGGTTGGGTTCCGAGTAATGGAGGCAATGCACGTTGTGGACGAGGATGTCGCCAGCCCGTGTGACGACGGGTTGAAACCTGTCCTTGCACTCCCGCCAAATCGCTCCGACGGCGTCCTTGGTCAGAGGCCCGAACCGGTGGCTGCCCGGAAGAAAGAACACCGGGTTGTCATCGTCGTCGTGCAGGGAAATGCCCAGGCTGTGCACTGTTTCCCTCACCGGGTCCAGCCCGATGTCCTGGTGAACCCCGACCTCGGACCCGACTCGGGGCATCTTGATCAGCACGTCCTCCCAGGTCAGGACCGAGTCCGTGCCGGGGATCATTGAGTCGACAATGTCCCTCACTTCTTGCCGGCCGAGCACTTCGATGAACTGCGGGTATTTGTCCAGCGGATAGAGTAGTTTCAGCGGCGTACCATCCGATGTACGAACCAGATCCTCGGAGTTTGTAAAGTCCTCAACGGACTGCAGGGAAATGTCAGCCAGCCTCCGGACCTCCTTCTTGCCGAGGACTCCCGGGAGATGGACGAATCCCTCACGCTCCAGTTCAGCTTTCCAGGCGTCCTCGGTCATGGCGGCTCCATCGTTCCGAATTCAATCGGGATTCAACCCGCGTACCCCGGGGATGGTCGGGGTTGGTCTACGGGCGCAGACGGTCAGGTCCCCGGTGGCCTGCGCATGTTGCAGCCGCGACACAGGGAACGCTCCATGTAGTTTTCTTGCAGGCGTTGGTACTCCGGCCCTTCCCAGATGTCGTAGAGGCTGGTCTCGTTCACATTGCCGAACTCCCCCAGCGTCCGGCGCAGGGCGTCGGGAGCGCAGCAGGGGTTGAACCGGCCATCGGCGGCCACCCAGGCCTCCTGCCCCAGGAAGGGACACGCGGCCCCGGGGGCGATGTCGCCCTCGCCGTCGGGGTCCAGCCTGAAGATGTTCTCCAGCAGGACCCGGCTGCCGTCGGGAAGCCGGTGTCCCTCTGCCGCCCGGTACGCTTCCTCGACGACACCGTTCCAGCGCTCAATGGATGCGGGATCCCGCCGCAGGGATTGGCCGCCCATCTGGGCGAAGTGCACCCACAGATGGTGGCCCTTGACTCGGTCCACTCCCAGCCCGGCGGCCAGCCTCACGATGTCGGGCAGTTCCCGGAAGTTGACCTCCATGAAGGTCAACTGGAAGGTCACCCGGCAGCGGTTGCCGGCGGCAGCGGCGTGGGCGTCCCGCACGCCAATGAAGGTCCGCAGGTTCTCTACCACCCGCTCCCAGTTGCTGCCCAGCATCACGGCCTCCTGCGTGGAGCCCGTTGCTCCGTTCCAGGATACCTTCACGTCGGAGGTCACCGGCACGATGCGCTCGGCCCATGCCGCCGCTCCCCGGCCCGGAAAGGTGCCGTTGGTGGTCAGGTTCAGCTTCACCCCGTACTCGGCGCACAGGTCCAGGATCTCGTCGAAATGGCGGTAGAGCAGCGGCTCCCCCATGGTCGACGGGATGATCTCCCGCAGCGGCGTTCCCACCGACTCGGCCAGCACCCGGCGGATGAGCCCGATGTCCATCCGGCGCCTGGGCCTCCCTTCCTTCCGGCGGTCCGCCTGGGTGTCGCTGTACGGCGAGTGGTCCTCGCACATGATGCAGTGCAGGTTGCAGTCGTCCGGATTGGTGTCGAAGGTGATGCGCCAGGGGCCGGGTTTCTCAACCCGGGTTCCCGCCGGCGCTGTCACCGGTTGCATTTCCGCCTGGGTCATACCTCAGTCCCTCCCGCCAGAAGACTCTCGTAGATCCTCTGCACCGCCAGCGAGTGCTCCACCATGTCGGGCACGTTGCCGTCCTCCGACTGCAGGTACCCCCGGCTGCCCAGGTTCCGGGCAAAGACGGGATCGTCGGCCAGCCGCTGCATCTGCCGGGCCAGGGAAAGGGGGTCCCGGTGGGAGAACAGCAGCCCGTTCTCCTCGTGGCGGACATACTCGGCCATCCCGCCGTAGTCGGAGGTGATCACCGGCACCCGGGCCTGCAGCGCCTCGTGGATCACCAGGGGCGAGTTCTCCGCCCAGATGGATGGTACAACGATGGCGTCGCAGCGGTTGAACACCTCGGGCACGATGTCCTGGTTGCGGTATTCCCCCATCCACTCGACGCGGCCGTCCGCCGTTCCATCCAGACCCCGGGCCAGGGCCTTCAATCCCGCCGTTTCCATCCCCAGGTCACGGCCCCAGATGCGCAGGACGGGTTGTCCCTCCACGGTGCCGAAGGCTTCGATCAGTTGGTCCACTCCCTTGGCCGGAATGTGGGTGCCGATGTAGCCGAAGGTGAAGGGTTCCCCCTCAACCCTTTTCCTGTCCCCGAGGCGGTCCAGGTGGAACCCGTAGTCCAGGTAGACCAGCCTCTCCCCGGGCAGGCCGAATTCGTCCCTAAACCGCCGGAGCAGGTACCTTGCGGGAGCGATGAAAACGTCCACGGCCTCGCAGGCCTCCCTGGCGTGGGCCATCCGGCTGCCCGCCCACCGGGTCCAGTAGTTGACGTCGGAGTCGCGGTCAACGTCACCGCCTCCGAAGTAGCGGCAGTAGCACCGCTCGGCGCACTTCCGGTCGTCCTGGCCGTCGCAGACCGCCCAGTTGTCGGAGGGGTTCTCGGGGTACATCTGGATGAACTGTCCCCGGGGACACATCAGCCAGTAGTCGTGCAGTGTCAACACCACGGGGATGCGCCGGTCGCGGGCCTCGAACACCAGGGAAGTAGAGAGGTGGTTCAGATGGCCGATATGCACGACGTTGGGCCGGAACTCGTCCAGGAGCTCCGCGAAGGCCGCGTCCACCGACGGATGGCGGTACCCGTCCCGGGCTCGGGCCATGTTGATGAGTCGCAGGATGATCCGGGGGTCGGAGGGGTCGGCTTCTTCCTGCACCGCGTACTCGGGCAGGAAGGCGTTCTCCTGGCGGGCGAAGACCCGCACCTCGTGCCGGTCGGCCAGCGCCTGGGTCAGCCCCTGAGTGTAGACCTCGGAGCCGGCGTTGTACCGCATCGGGTACCCGTGGATGACCTGCAGAATCTTCATAACGCAGAATCTTCATAACAACGAGGATGGCCGCAAAACTGCCGGACAGGCTCGGGAAACGGTGTGGAATCTGGAACGGGGAGCCTGTCCGTCTCCCAACCCGACCCATCGAATGTTAGCACAACCCTTGCCTATGGATAGTGGGTTGAGGGTATAGTTACCTGTTTTTCACCGGCGCGACGCCCCAGCGCGGTTCCCCAGCCAGGGAGGCTGCCCGGGCTTACTGCGGGGATATGACCACCTGGAGCGTGGCCGGTGGAACGTCACCCAGGGCGTCCTTGTCGATGTAGACGCTCTGGATGACGTCGCCGTCCTTGGTGCCGTACACTATCTTGTTCTTCGTGTCCTTGGTCTTGTGCAGCGTCAGAGTCAACTTTTCCATCGTTTTCATCTCCTCGTTGTAATCGTCGGAGGTAAAGTGTACCAAGTGTTGCATGAATTGTTACCTGAGAATGGGTTCGAGCCAGACGCTCCCACGCGAAGCGCCGCGCCGCCGACCGGGCCATCACAGGTGGCCCGGTCAACCGGTCGTTGTCCGAAAACCGCTCCTGCTCTGGCATGGCGCCCAACTCCTCAGTGACGGTGTTTCCCCGCCGGCGTCATTGGAACATGCCTGCCCCACGGCCCGCAACGGCCGACTGTCAGTAAGGGCCGGGTGTTATGATTCAGCCCGCAGGCCACTGGCTGGGGCGTGGACAGCTCCCCTCGGACGGGGAATTAACTCCTGGGACCGGACTCCCAGGATGCCCCGATGGGGACCAGGCTGGCCAGATCCGAGGGCTTAATGCCCATCAGTCAATCCAGGGAGAGGTGAGAAAATGTCCATCAGCACCGTGGAAGCTGCAATCCGGCATGCCAGGTCGGTGATAACGGAGTGGGATGAAGAAGGGTATGGGTTCGGCGACTGGTTGGAAGTGCATACGCGTTACGCCGTCATCGACCCAGTGATCACAGCCTTGGGGTGGGATATTTCAGATCCCAAGGAGTGCCACCCGGAATACCCGCGTTATGGTGATGGGGAAACCCGGGCCAGGGTGGACTATGCCCTGTTCGGCGAACCCAACCTCGTTGCCATCGGCAACTACGCGGTGGCGCCCGACGTCATCATCGAGGCCAAGAGCGTGGGCGTGGAGCTGGAGGAGCACGTCGAGCAGTTGGAAGGGTACGCTGAGGCGGCGCACAGGATGCGGAACGGCGTGGCGGTGCTGACCAACGGGCGGGAGTGGTGGCTGTACGATCTCGATCGCAGGGGAAGCTTTCACGGGAAGCGCTTGGCCCCCATCAATATCCTGGAGGACAATCTGAGAGAATCAGCTCGAACCTTGAACGAATGGCTTGACCGGCGGAGGTTCGGGTGAATCCTGGGGCACGTCAACCGGGCGCTGAACCCCGAGGGCCGGCCTTCATGATGCCTGTCGTCGCCCCAGACCGGGCAGATCGGGCCTCGGTATGTATCCGAGCCCAGGGGCATTAAGCCCTAGAAATGGCCCGTTTTGGGCCATTCTGGCAGGAGAGACCGTGGTGATGCGCGACCACATCGAGGCCATCTTCCAAGACGCCAGCGAGCTGCAGGCGGCAGCCGTTGAGCGGCTGGACCAAGGGGACATCGGGGACGCTTCGGAGATGTCCTGGGGAGCGACGAAGCGCGCCACGGACGCCCTCATCCTGGCCAGGACCGGCGAGGAGCCGGAGCGGACTCCGGAGACGGGAGCCGCCCTCCGGATGCCGGCATCTCTGGACGGGGAGGTTCAACGCGCCTGCCTGGACCGGTTCTCCGGCAACTTCGAGTTGCATCTGGCGCAGGTCGGGTGATTGACGGAAAAGCGAAGGCGAAAACTGAGTCGGCGGACATCCCAGTGGCGGACATCCCAATTATTGTTACGATCACGTCCGGTGCCGTCGGTCCGTGAAAGGTTGGAGTGGAATGGAACGGCTAAGTCCCAGACTGTACTCTTATGTGCTGCGTGAAGACACGGGATTCGCCCCGAACCCGTATCACGGCTTCTGTACTTTGGCCTGCTGCAAGCCGCAGATACGTTTGCGGGCTGAAATTGGGGACTGGGTAATTGCCACCGGCTCGAACGCCAAGGGCAAGCGGCGGGGAGGATTCCTATCCTTTGCCATGCGCGTAACTGAAATCCTATCGTTTCAAGAATATTGGATCGACGAACGTTTTCGCGCCAAGCGTCCTGACCTGGGTGGGAGCTTGGAGGAGGCTTGTGGTGACAACCTGTACTGGCGCGACCCGGCCTCTGGACGATGGCTTTGGATCCCGGCATATCACTGTGAAATCGGAACGATGCAGCAGGATACCGGCGTCGACAGAGTCCTGATCAGTGACGACTTCGTGTACTGGGGCGGCAACGGGCCGGTGCTCCCGGAATTCGGAGGTTACAACCTTTGCAAGGAAGGGCAGGGCTATCTGGTCAAATTCCCGGAAGAAGTGGTTGAAGAGTTTGTGGAGTGGGTCAGGCGACTTCAGGGTGCCGGTGGAACCGGCGTTTGCGGTGACCCGCTGGATCAGAGCGAAAAGAACCGCCGCAAGTCCCGGAAGCTGGCAAGATTGGACGGTTGAGCGCAGAGGCCACAGGAGGTTGCTGAACTGAGATGTCCCTGAGGAGTTCTGCGCCGGTGCGGGACAGAGGCACGAATCCCAACTCATCTATGATCAGCAGGCCGCGGCGGGAAAGCTGTCTATGGCGGTTCAGTAGCCGTCTCTCGTCCCTGGCCTCCATCAGCTCATGCATCAGGGCTGCGGCCGTGGTGAACCGACCGATATCCCCCGCTGGCAGGCAGCCAGCCCAGGGCGATATGAGTCTTGCCTGTGCCGCTGTTGCCGACAACGGTGACGTTCTCCTGAAGGAGGAGCTGGAGATAATCTGAGGATGTGGCCAGCGACGGGTGGCCCTTCAGCCTTCCCGGTCCCTTCGTTCCAGTTCTTCCTGCAGCTCCCGTATCCGGGCCTCGGCCCTCTCCCGAGCAGCTTGCTCGAAGTCGGCACGGGCCTGCTCCGCCTCAAAGTTGAGCAGGTATTCACCGCTCCCGGGGTCGTAGAACCGGAGCATCTCGTTGTCCCAGCACAGGCTGAGCCGCAGCGCTGGGCTGTATCCCTTGAGGATGCCGTCCGGCTCGCCGCTCAGCGGCACCGGTTGGTAGATTCCGTCGACCAGCATCTCCCCGGCCAGGGGTTCACCGTAGTAGTCTCCCCCGCTCCGGTCGAAGCGCCAGTATTCGGGAACGCCGATCTCCGCGTAGATCTGCCGCTTGCCGGTCACGTCGTGCTCCGCCGTGCTCTCCGAGGCGATTTCCAGGACGAAGTCCGGGGGCTTCCCCACCTCCCAGGACAGGTACAGCTTGGTCCCCTCGATGGCCGGTGCATCCACGCCAAAGGCGAAGTAGAAGTCGGGGCCGACTCTGACGTTCAGGTTGTCCGGGTCGTAGCAGATGAAGGTGTTGCTGCCGTGGAAGACTCCTTCCCGGGAGTAGAGCCGGTTCGGATGGACGCCCAGGATGGGGAGGATTTCCAGCAATATCGGATACTGATACATGGCCTCCGGCAGGGGCTCGGGTTCGTCGGGATTGAAGGACAGGCTGGCGTAGTCGATGTCCGGCCTGGGGACGCGGGCGAGTCTTGCGTTGGTCATTTCAAGCCCCTGAACGGCATCAAGCCGATTGGTTAAGGGTCCTTTTCCCGATGGTAACACATGGTCACGGACCGGGGCCGCCGCCGGTCTCCGGTTTTGCGTCCGGCTTTCCATTGCCTGTCCACCGATTCCCGCACCAGGGGACACCACCCCGGTCCTGGATGCGGCGGCAGAGTGAGCTGGCCTGCTCGCACTGAATGCAAACCGCCCTCCGGCCAGGGCTAAGAAACTATCTCAAAACTGAACGGACAGCCTTGGGGCAGGGGGATTTCCCCCTGTCCCTGGCCACCGATGAACAATTTCATCGAGAATATGCTGGCTTGCTGTCAGCCTTCACTCCCCATGATCATACAAGTGCTGGTGAACATACCTATCGCTATAAACACCACGGTAACCCCTGTACAGATCAAGACATTTTTCCCGATACTACTGCGCCCAACCGGACTCTTCCCCAGCAAAAAGAGCAGGCAAATGACGATGAATGCGGAGATTACCAGAAGGATGGGAGCAACATACCACCCAATTAGCCAAAAAGTGGAGGATTCCACCCAATAACGGTCAAGGAAACTCGAATATAGAGAGTTCCACACGATTCCCGCTACCACGGCGATGAGCACCGGAACCACATAGAAGAGATACGCCAGATACCCACCCCCATACCTGATGTACCAAGGTGCCCTTTCGTCCATAGCGCCGACCTCCGCAAGCTCGCCTCTTCACCAGATTGACCCGCGCCCCCGCCGCAGGGCCCAACCGGGCAGGACGCCGATGTTCTCTCCCTGGTCGATGACCGCCTGACCGTTGACTCAGTCGGCCTTAGTACTACAGCCGCACTAACGCTAACTCGGTACTTTCGGCCTCAAATTAGCTTAGTTTCATTAAGAGCAGAGACGTTGGCCGTAGCCAGACGTTGCGATTTTCAAGACCGCCCAACACTCCAAGCAACCATCTGCGGCTGTAGTACTAAGCCGTGGCACCCGGGACGCTACTCCGTCTGCTCGGCGCACCAGACGGTCTGGCGGGAGACGCCGAAGGTTCTTGCCACCGCGGACTGGGACTGCCCGTTGCGGCGCAGCAGCCGGATGGCGGCGGTCTGGTCGGGGGTCAACGCCCTGGGGCGGCCCGGGAACCGGCCTTCCTCGGCTGCCCGCCGTACCCCGGCCTCGATGCGGCGCTTGATCGACTCCAGCTCCGCCTGCGCCGCCCAGGCCATCACCCGCAGGATGATCTCGCCCATCATCTGCTCGACCTCGGTGGGGTGGGCGCCGAGGGGGTGAAGCCAGGACTCGGAGGGGGCCAGGGAGGCGATGCCCACCCCGCGGCGGTGCAGGGATTCCACGACCGCCACCAGGTCAACCCGATTGCGGCTGATCCGGTCCAGGGCGGCGACGGTGACGGTATCGCCGCGGAGCAGGCGGGCGTCCAGTCCGGTCCACCCCGGGCGTTCGCCGACCGGGACGGAGCCGGAGATTCCCACGTCCGAGACGATGTTGACCGGCTCCAGGCCGGCATCGGCCAGGGCCTGGACCTGGGTTTCGGGGTGCATGCCGGCCAGGCCGTCGACTGCGGCGCGGGAGGTGCGGATATAGCCGTAAATCATGGGTTTTGCCCCTGCCCGAAAATGCGGGGGTTCTGGTACAGCGTGGACCCTGCCCAAAACCCCTGGTTTAGGACGATGTTCCAAAAACAGGTGGTTTTGGAACAACCACCCGGTCCGGAGAGCAGCATGGCCGGATCTCCAGACCCGACCCCCTGGCAGCGAGGCTGGAGCAGAGAAGCCGTTGGGGTTCCGGTACCTGGATGTGATGGTGCACAGGAGCATAGGAGATGTGGACCTTCGCGAAGCGCCTGCGCGTCCAGGCTCCGGCGGCTGCCGACCCGGGGACGGACTGATCGGCGCGGCTGGGGTGGACAGCATGGGGCATAAGATGAAGGAAATGGGGGGTTACCCCCCAGGGACCGGCCTTGGGGACGGCAGTCTGGGCAGTACTGGGAGCGGAGCATGCCGGTGGGCTGGGCGCAGGCGGCGCAGACGGTCTCATCGCCGCAGCCGCTCCTTCGCCCGGGAGGTCACCGTGGAGACCGCCCATCCTCCGCGGATGGCGTGGTCTCCAGTTGACATTCGGTATTATGCTCCATGATAATCGCCCTTGACGCTTCTAAAACGGGGCTAGGAAACCCAACCCCGACGTCCCATATAGACGAGCAACCCTTGAGTCCCACCAACCGGGTACAGTTGGGGTGGGGTCTCTCGTTATAAGAGACTGAAAAAGGAGCTAGGGAAGAGGTCCCGCCAAACAACTAAACCAATACCACGGTGGGATGTGCATTTCGGTATCTTGAAGATGACCGTAAGGATTCCACGGTTCCTCGCATCACCGCCAGGCCCTAACTGGGTGGCCACCGACAATGTGGTCTAGCGAAGCGATATGTACATTTCACCTTGGCTTTAGTTTAGGACCTTAGAAATACAAGGGAACGCCGAGTCCTGGACAGCATAAACTCCCCAACCGTCAGACGGGGAGTTTAGAGGCCGCCGGAGGCTATTTCACCGATAGGAGATATCTATCGATGCAACTCAATTTTAATCCCCATACATTTTCATCGCAACCACCCCCGGCGACCAATCCCCGGCCAATCCCGGTCACCCGCACGTCCCCCTATGTCGACACGGGCTGCCGGTACAACCCTTCCTGCCTGGACTGCCCCCTCCCAGCCTGCGTTGAGGACCTGACCCCGCAGCAGGTCAAGGTGATGCTCAACGCCGTGCGCTGGGCCCGCCTTCCCGGCCGGATGGACGAGCTGTGCCGCCGGCACGGAAGCTACGAGGCCGCGACTATCCTGGCTGACGAAGAGGGATGCAGCCTGCGCACCATCTTCCGCCGGATCGCCGTGGCGAAGCGCTTTCCAACGCCGCCCTGCCCGCCCCCTGATTCAGGGGCTGGACAGGGCGGCTTTTTGCTGTTCGGCAAACATTCTGCTGCCGCCCACCTGCAGCTGGCATTCATCCCCAAACCCACTGCAGGAGGATGTGAGTGATGATGAGGCGCGACGCCATCATATCTAATGACGGGCTCTACCGTTACCGGCTGGAGCGGACCTGGGACCTTGGGAAACCCAAGTGCCTGTACGTCATGCTCAACCCGTCCGATGCGGACGACAAGATCGACGACCGAACCATCAAGGCATGCATCAGGTTTGCCCAGGACTGGGGGTACGGAGCGCTGATGGTGGGGAACCTGTTTGCTTACCGCTCGCCCTACCCCAGAAAGCTCAAGACGGTTGACGATCCCATTGGTCCGGAGAACGACCTTTATCTGGCTGCGATGCTGTCCGAAGCTGACAAGGTGGTCGCCGCGTGGGGGAACGGAGACACCCTGCAGGGGAGAGATGCTGTGGTGCTGTCGCTCCTGGAAGACGCCAAGCCTGTGTGGACTTTTGGCTTGACCCAAAAGGGACAGCCGAAGCATCCGGGACGTCTGCCCAAAGAGACACCGCTCCTCCTCATGCGGAAGGCAGGAGGGAAGCACCCATGACGACCAATACCACCGCTGGAACTGGCGGAGGCCAACGACTAGGTCCTGATCCAGCAGTTGGCCCCCTACTGCGAGCTCATCGAGCTGGCCGGATCCATCCGGCACCGGCTTCCCCACGTCGGGGACACCGGCTGCCGGGCGGGCTGGTGAGTGGCGTTATCGAGCAATTCCTGGGCCCCAGCGGAGAGATGTCATGACCATCGAGCACACCACCACGGACTACGGCGACCTGCCCAGGTTGCCGCACATCATCCGGTGGGGATGGGTGACCGGACCCCGCCTGCCGTCCGGTCATCGTTTCGTCCTGATCACCCTGTGCAACTACGCCCACGAAAACGGTGAGTTCTACCTGGACGTCGACTCCGTGGCCTGGGACTGCGACATGAATGCGGCCACGGTCGACCGCATTGTCCGCGACCTCGCCAGGCTGGGCCTGGTCCGCTTCGAGACCGTCCAGGCCACCTACGAGGAACAGCTGACCCACTGCCAACTGACCGGAGTCCGCAGCAACTGGCATCCCCGGCCCAAGGACCCCAACCAGAAAATCTCCCTGGCGGAAGCCGCCTTCGCGCAGCTCGAGGCGTTCAGGGAAGCATCAGGAGACATGCCATGATCCGACACTTCGACGACCCACTGGCCCCGGCCCCGCTGAGGGACATTCCACACATCATCCAACACGCGCTGCTCACTGCCGGTCTCCCCAATTCCTCGATGCAGATGACCTACTGGGCAGTTTCCCGCTTTGCAGATGAGGACGGCGACGCCCAACCCCTCCAGCAACAGATCATCGAAATGCTCCCCGACAGCGAGAGCACCGTCAAGCGTAACATCAAAGCCCTCAAGGCCCTCGGATGGATCCAGGTGACGGAAGAGCGGTGGGCCTTCGACGGACGCCGTAACGCCTACCACATGACCGCAGAGAGCGATGGATTCCCGATCACACCACGGGATCCCGCCAAAAAGCCGTCGTCCATCCAGGAAGCTCTGATGGACGCTCTGGAGGGCACTCGCCGGGAACTGGCGGAGGAGCGGACCAGGAACGCCCGGCTGGAGGGCTCCATGCGGGCGCTGGCCGACTCCCACGACGTCGAGATCCCCTCCATCGAGGGTCAAATTGCCCGCGGCCAAATTGACCCCGCGAAGAAAGAAGAAGAGGAACTGTCAGGTCAATCTGACACTGATATGGAATCTTCCTCTTCCGGTCCATCCTCCCTGTCGGGTCACTCTGAACCTTTGCGAGACGCAATGGGTAGCAATATGACATCCAATTCCCAGCCGGAGCTCCAGGTGGAGACCATCGAGTCTCTTGAGGAACCCTGGATCACCGAGATGAAGGCCTGGGTCCGGGAGAACTGGGTTGGGCTCCGGGATTCCCCCACGAACCGGGACGGCTTTCGGGCTACTCTCCCCAGGGTGATTGCAATCCTGGCCGATAAGGGCGAGGAGAACTACCGGGACAGCAGGACTCATTGGGAGGCCGTTTGGGCGGAGCAGGAAAAGGCCTCGTCCCCGCCGCCGGCGGCGTTCCCTCCTGCCGAGGAACCGGTAGCGGAGCCGGCACCCGATCTCCCGGAAATCCGCGTCAGCGCCGTCGACCACGAGGCTCAGGACGTTTGGAAGCAGGTCCTGGGTGACCTGGAGCTGAAAGTGCCCGCTCAATACTATGAGACTTACTTGCAGCGGACCGTGGGATACGCATGGGACGTCTCCAAAGGGCAGAAGTGCCTCCTGGTCGCCGTGCGCGGGAGTTTCGTGGCCTCGTGGCTGGAACGCCGGATATTAGACGACATTACGCGGGCCCTGGAAGCGGTTGCAGGGGAAGGGACCACGGTCCGGTTCGGGGCCGGTGAGCTGGTTATTGGGGAACCCGAAGACGAAAAGTAGGTCGGGGCATGAACGAGGAATGAACCCGGCGCTGCTTCTTGGCCGTTAAGGTCTCCGAGGGAGAGAGATGGCCGAAGCGTGGCAGCCGGAGGAAGCTGGCTTCCACATAACCCTCCGCTTCCTCGGGGACATGACCCGGGAGCAGCTGGCCCGGTTCCAGCTCATCGACTATCTGAAAGAAAGCGCCCCAGAGGCCCTGGGGCTACGGGCATTCGAGCTGAAGTTGGGAGCGGTGGACGTGTTCTGCAACGACCGCGGCTCCCCCAGGGTGCTCTGCGCCCCCGTCGTAGGAGACAAGTTCACCCTGTACTCCCTCAGAGGGCTTGCCCGTGGAAGGGCCGGTGCAATCGGCTCGCCCTTGCCCCCGGCGGACTTCCCCTTCAATCCGCACATCACGCTGGGCAGGTTCAACCGGGATCTTACCCCAGAGGAAAGCCGACATCTCGAAGATGCTCTCCGCCGTTTTGATGGACGTCTGAACGTCCTTGTCGCTATCTTCCACCTGACCTGGACGGTCACGGGGGCTTGCATCATGGAGTCGGTGCGGACCAGGTCCGGCGTCGAGTACCGGATCGTCACCGATCAGCAGCCTGAGCATGGCTGGTGCTGCTTTCACTGCGGCGATATCTTCACCACGTACGGGGAGGCCTACATGCACTTCGGGCTGCGGCCGACTTCGCCTCCGGCTTGCAGGTTGGACCGGGGTGTACTCATCGACCTGAGAGCCGCGGAGGACCGGGTCGCGGAGTTGGAGGATCGCGTTGCGGAGCTGGAGGAAGCTCTGGGCGAGCTGCAGGGATGATCTCGATGACTGAGCGCGAGGTCTAACTCGCCCACCAGCTGCTGATGCTGGCCATCCTGGCCATGATCATCGTGGGCTCCTTCGTCGTCCGGCGTCGAGTACCGGACCATCACCGAGAAGCTGCAGCTGTTCGAGGAATCCAGTCCATAGGCCGGACACCAGCGGACGCTATTCTCGAGATGGTGCGTTCACCGAGGGAAGCCGGTCGAGGCCAACACCACTGCCGAGTGGAAGCGCCTGGTACGTGTCCCATGCCCGCCGGACCATGCCCGTGTGGTAACACTGCTCTTGGTTCGGACAAGGCCGGTTACGTCAACCCACCAGGCTGGCCATACAGCAGTGGGTTTTTGTCAAGACTGTCCTGCAACCGGGACTGCCCAAAAACGGCAACACTGAAGAAATGTGCCGGGATGCCCACCTGGTTATCATCGGTGACATTCAGACGATAACCGGGGTGGTGTTCAGTGATGGTCACGCGACTAACCAAACAGGAGGCGATGGTATTCATGGGGATATCATCGTCAACTCTTGAGCGAAGGATCAAATCGGGCGAGGTCAAGGTTGAAATTGAGCATGATGGCGGAAGACGGCGGGTGTGGGTTGTGGGAGATGATAACCAGGGTGATCCACCACCCGATATTCAGCGTGGAACGTCAGATGATAACCAGGTGGCTATCCTGAATATCCAGTTGAAGGCCGCACTGGACCTTGCTGAATACCGGGGTGAACTACTGCGAGAATCTGAGGCCAGGTTCAGCCAGGTCCTGCACCATTTGGACACGGTGACCAAAATGCTGCCAGCCCCGGCACCGGTGGTGAAGCGCCGGAGTTGGTGGCCATGGCGTAGGAAGGACAGAGGGAACTAACTCCCGCGGCTTGGGGCATTAGGCTGTGTGTCAAGGGCGTCGACAAGGTGTACCACTGCGGCGGAGAGAAATTGTCCCACTGGTACGATGACAAGGGAGTCCAGGGGGAGTAGCAAGCAGGGGGATCCTTCAGGGACAGGAGGAGATAGCTAAACCAAAGCCAAGGTGAAATGCGCAGACGGATAGGGTAAATTGGGGGGAATCTGGGTTAGCTGGTCTCAGGAGTTGCGAGGGGTTGATGATGGGCGTGAGAGAGATAGACTGGTCTCTGGAACAATGGCAGATGGGAGTGAAGGACTTGCGGAGGCGGATGGTTCTGGCGCCCACGCCCCGGGAGCGGGAGCGATGGTACGCCATGCTGCTGCTGGCCCAGGGCTTGACAGCAGCAGCCACGGCGGAGGCGCTGGAGCGGGACCCGCACACTATCGGACGGTGGGCCGCCGCCTTCGGCGAGGGCGGTCCCGCAGCTTTGATTTTCGAGCAGACTGGGGGTTCCCCCCCGCCCTTGACCAATCGCAGCAGGAGGAGTTGAAAGGGGTGGTGCAGCAACCGCCAGCCACGTCGGGTATCGAATTGGCCAACTGGTATTGGAAGGTGGTTCGGCAGTATGTCTCGGAGCGCTGCGGCGTCAGCTTGAGCCGCAGCAGCTGCCTGAATTACCTGCACCGCTTGGGATTCGCCTTCAAGCGCCCCAAGAAGCGCCTGCTCAAGGCAGATGCGGAGAAGCGGGAGGCCTTCGTGGTGGAGTATGCCGCCCTGAGGGAGGAGGCTGGGCGGACCAGAGCCAGGATATTGTTCGCTGACGAGGCCCACTTCCGGGCGGACGCCGAACTGCGGGGCAAGTGGGTGTTGAGGGGAGAGCCGGCCCTGGTGGACTCGACCAGCCCCAGGTACGGGGAGAAGGCCAGCTACTATTCGGCGGTGTGCCTGGAGACGGGCGAGGTCGATTGGATGGAACTGGATGGCAACAGCAACTCTGGAACCTCGGTTGCCTTCCTGAGGCAACTGAGGGAGAGGCATTCCGGGCCTTTGAACGTGATCTGGGACAACGCGCCGGCCCATCGTGGAGAGGCGATGCGGGAGTACCTGCGTACGCCTGGCCTGGGTATTAGGCTGGTGAACCTGCCGGGCTACAGCCCGGACTTCAACGCCGATGAGGCAATCTGGGGCTGGGCGAGAGAGGAGGCCACTGGCAATCTGTGCCTGGGAAGCAAGGAGGCGGTGGAGGAGAGGGTCGGCAAATTCCTGTCCGGTCTGACTACCCGGAAAGACGAAGTGAAACGGCGCTGCCGGACTGTCCTGCAGTCAAGGGCCGAAACATTCCTGCGAGACTCCCGGCCCGACTCCCAACACTCAGCAAATGCACATCCCACCTTGGCTTTGGTTTAGGTGAACCCGTCCTGGCGTTCGGCTCGGTGCAGCGAATGCTGGGGGATGCTCGTTCATCAGGTGGGTGGGGTCGCCGGTGTCCACGTCGACCACGGTCCATAGGCCGGCGCTGTGTGCGGGGATCCAGCCTACGGTCAGAGTGGGGTCGTCGTGTGTGCGTAGTGTGGCCTCGAGGGATAGGGGGCGGTCCCGGTGTGCCTTGTCGAAAGGGACCTTGCTGCGTGCGTTGAACCTGACGAAGTGGACTCCAAGCCGGTGGAGTTCTGCCAGTGTTTCCCGCGCGTCAAAGGTGTTGACGCTTTCGGGTGGTCTGATATAATGGTTTCTTAAGGTCATCGCAGAGTCACCTGCGCTGGCCAGCCCGGGGATGGTTCTAACATCGCCTGGGCCGGGAATACTGCCCGTCGGCCTAACCTACCGGCGGGTTTCCTTTTGTCTTATGTCACCCTAGCATTTCCGGGTGATGCCGGGAAGTCCTATTTTGCTGCCAAGTCTGTTAATTTGCCTTTTCCGTGGTTTTCCTGGGTCTGCCCGGGGCTTTTGACTGGTGGGGGAAGAGGTGTGTCGTTCTTGGGGCATGGACGCGGCATATCGCATCTATCGAGGTCTTGAGTATCTGAGAACCATTCCAGAACCTTCTCCAGAATAGCTGCAGGGATCATCGTCGGCGCCATGACTTCGATTGTGGTCGTAGGTTCGACATGGACTGGCGGGACAAAAAGTCTTGGTGGCATCCTTGCTGCAGGCCCGATTCGAGAAAGTCGATCACCGCGGGTGCGGCTGTCGCGGGGACCACAGCCGGGCATTCTGGCCTGTGGAGTCTGTTAGCTGCTGACCCGGCGCCATCGTCCCGGCTGCGCCGTGATGAGTCCGGATGAAGAACGGACGCGCCGCCGTCCGCATCACCTGCGTCGTCTGCGGCGCCGGGAAGTTCGCATCGGCACACTCAGCCAGCATTGAAGCATCGTCCCGCTTTATTTTAGTCGGTCCAGCGTGTTTTCCACGGTCGTCGGCTGCTCAAGAGCGCTGTCACGGTCGATGCCGGGGTTGGCTCAGTCACACAAGCGGCCCCCTCGGGGGCGGCGTTGTGGCGAGCGACGAAGCTATCCGCGGCGCGGCAGCGTATTCTCCCATACCGGAACGGTTTCGTGCTGTGTGGCCTCCGCATCAGGCAGGAAACCTGCTGAGCGTTCCTTCTCGGCGGTCAGCACCCTCTATTATTCGCTTTTCTCACACCCGTCATCGCCGGATGCTGCAGCGTCGAGCTGGCGCATCCACCCGGCAGTTGCTCGTCTGCACCGTGGGCATATGGGGTAGACGGTTTTTCGTGCTTGAAAATTCTCCAAAGCGTAGGCCAGTAGACCGTCACGCATTCCCGTCCTCGTTCGTGCGTTTTCCCAGGGAGGTCACACCGGTCAGGGGCAGAGTGTCTTGCTTGCCTATGTGCTGGGTCCGGACTTCCCTCGGTTGACCGCAGGGGTGGACACCTGAAGCATATGCGCTTTGGTTATTCCCGGCTTTACCAGTGCCCCGGGGTGACGGGTAAGCACGTTTCACAGCTGCAGCCCGTGGTCGTTCGACCGGGTGATTTCATCATGTTGATCCAGCGGAGTTGTTCATCTTTCACACGGCGGGGCGGGGTCGTGATGGACCGCGGGCCCGATGGGGAGCGGGGCCCTCCGCCCCCCATCGGGCCCCCTACCCCTTATGGGGCTATGGGGTAGACGGGTTTTCGTGCTTGAAAATGCCCCAAAGCGTAGGCGACTAGACCGCCCAGCGTAGGTGTCAAGGGCGTCGACAAGGTGTACCACTGCGGCAGAGAGAAATTGTCCCACTGGTGCGATGACAAGGGAGTCCAGGGGGAGTAGCAAGCAGGGGGATCCTTCAGGGACAGGAGGAGATAGCTAGGAGTCTTCCGGTTCTTCCGAGGCCTGGGATGGGGCATTCTGCCGGCTGTGCTTGAGGCGGTAGCTGTCGCCGTTCATCTCCAGGATGTGGACGTGGTGGGTGAGCCGGTCCAGCAGGGCGCCGGTGAGGCGCTCCGAGCCGAAGACCTGGGTCCACTCGTCGAAGGGGAGGTTGGTGGTGACCAGGATGGAGCCCCGCTCGTAGCGCTGGCTGAAGACTTCGAAGAGCAGTTCCGCCCCGGTGGGGGACAGGGGCACGAAGCCCAGTTCGTCGATGATCAGCAGGCCGAGGCGGGACATCTGCCGCTGGAGGTTGAGCAGGCGTCTCTCGTCCCGGGCCTCCATCAGTTCGTGGACCAGGGCGGCGGCGGTGGTGAAGCCCACCGACATCCCCCGCTGACAGGCGGGCAGGCCCAACCCCAGGGCGACATGGGTCTTGCCGGCGCCGCTGTTGCCGACAGCGATGACATTCTCCCGGCGCTGGATGTATTCGCAGCGGGCCAGTTCTGCCACCAGGACCTTGTTCACCGAGGGGATGGCCAGGAAGTCGAAGGTGTCCAGACTCTTGACGGCGGGGAATCGCGCCGCTCTGATCCGACGCTGCACCATGCGCTGGTGGCGCTCGATGAGTTCCAGTTCGGCCAGCCGGAGCAGGTAGCTGGGATGGTCCACTCCCTCGGCGGCGCACAGGGCGGCCAGCTTTCCGTACTCACGGAGAAAGCTGGGCAGCTTCAACTCCTTCAGGTGGTGTTCCAGCAGCAGCGTGGGACGGTCGTTCATGCGGCCTTTCCCGACAGCAGGGTCATGTAGTCTCCCGCGCAGGTGGTGCTGACCCGCACCCTGGGCAGGTAGGGGTAGAGCTCCAGGTCGAGGCGGGGAGGCCGTCCCTCCAGCCGGCACATCACCAGGTGCTTTACCGCATCGAAGCTGAGAGCTCCCAGGCGGAGGGCATCTTTCACCGCGGCATGCACCTCCTGCCCGGAGAAGGTCTCCAGCAGTCTCAGCACCTGCACGAATTCCCGCTTGCCCCTGCGTCCCATCCGGGACTCCAGCAACCGGCGCAGTGTGCCGAACTCCTCGGGCAGGTCCCACCCCTGCAGCGGAGCCGCCTGGTCCAGGGCGCCGGTCTTCTGCTCCAGGAGAGGCAGGTAGTGGATGGGATCGTAGACGAAGTCGTCTCTCTCATAGGAGCGGGGGTGCCGGGCGATGATCTCCGAGCCGCAGCTGATGACCACCTCATCCACATAGCCTCGCACCAGCACGTCCCGGCGCCCGTAGGCCACCGGCGCCGAGTAGTCGTTGGTCCGGTGCCGCACCAACGACAGGGAACTCACCCGGCCCGCCTGCTTGTCGCACGCGTCGTAGGGCACGGCAGTCAGGGGCAGCAGGGCCTCCAGGTCCCGCTCCATCCGCTGGCCGATGGTCTCGGTGTGGCCCCGGAGCCTGGCGTCCATCCGTTCCAGGCAGCGCCCCTCCAGGTGGGCGTTCAGCGCGGTGAAGCTCTCGAAGGACGGTATGGGCGCCAGAAAGTTCCGCCGCACGTAGCCCACCATGCCTTCGACTTTCCCCTTGTCGTTGCCCTTCCCAGGGCGGCCGAACCGGTCCTCGAACAGGTAGTGGGACTGGAGCTCGGTAAAGGCCCGGGTGCGCTTCCTCCGGCCGTCCCCCAGGATCCGGGCCACCGCCAGCTTGGTGTTGTCGTAGAGGATGCTCTGGGGCGCCCCGCCCAGGAAGGCAAAGGCCGAGACGTGGCCGTCCAGGAAGGCCTCGGTGGTCTCCGCCGGGTAGGCCTTGATGAAGCATCCGTCGCTGTGGGGCAGGTCCAGGACAAAGTAGTGGGCCTTCTGTTGTACTCCGCCGATTACGACCAGAGCCTCGCCGAAGTCGCACTGGGCGTGGCCCGGCGCGTGGGAGAGCGGCACGAACATTTCCTGCGTCCGCCGCCGATGCTCCCTCACGTAGTCCTTGACCGTGGTGTATCCCCCACCGAACCCGTACTCGTCCCTGAGCCGCTCAAAGATGCGCTGGGCCGTGTGGCGCTGCTTTCTGGGGACCCGGTGATCATCATCCAGGATGCGGTCGATGACGCCGGTGTAGGGCTCCAGCTTGGGGCGCCGGGGAGAAGTCTGCCGCCGGTAGCCCGGCGGCGCCGAGTAGGCCAGCATCTTGCGCACCGTGTCCCGGTGCAAACCGAACACCCGGGAGGCTTCCCGAATGCTCATCCCCTCCACCATCACCCCTCGTCGGACCCGCAGGTGCACGTCCACCTGGAACATCCATCCCACCATCCATAAGTTCTACTTCCAACCTATGGATGGCGGCAGACGGTGCATTTTTCAACCGCCCCAAATCAGTCAGTCGATCCGCCCGCGTGGTCCACTTTAACTCCGCCGCTTACACCTGTCGAAGGGCCGTCCGTTCATGGTTCGACAAGCTCACCACGAACGGACTGGTAGACCAAAATCTCTATCCCTCATTTCAAAGATGTTACTCTACTAAACTAAAGCCAAGGTGAAATGCGCAGATGGTGGGGGTCAAACGACGGAGCCGGACCATCCTCCAAGTACAGATGAGAGGGATTCACCGGCGCAACCCAGCTGATCATCATCGCAAATTAAATGTACATCCCACCTTGGCTTTAGTTTAGTCTATCCAGACCACAAGCCACGGGCAGACATCAACGGGTGGGAATTCCAAGGATGCAGCGGAGACATCCGCAGTGCCGGGCCAATAATACTTTACCCAGAGACAGCCAGGAGACTTCTCACAGCCCTAAGAATAAACTCCCGGAAAGCTGCCACCACATTCCCAACCCACATATACCAAAGACCACCAGCCACACATACAACCCAACCACAACCCGAAGGAAACCCCCCTCACGCAGTCCCCCCATCACCCAGGGGGGGGGTGATAAGGCAACCGCCCCACCCCCCGAAAATGGGGTCTCCCCCCTATTTGAAACGTCCCAATCGGCTACCTTGTTCGATTTGCTACGGTCCTGGGCGTACTCATCCGTGAGAGATTACGAGACGCAGGACGGCTTCCAGGCAGCCACGCTGCAGCGGGCGGTGATGTTGGTGTCCACCGTGCCGGACCCAGACGCCTATACCGCTGCCGTGGTGCGTAAGACGGCCAAATCTGTGACGTCCTGGGTGTGGGAACGGAGGTTGGCCTTCGCCGGTGGAAAGGGCCGCTACGTCGATCCTGAGCGTCAGCGGTGGCGGGCGTACCGCCGGGCCGAATGCCTGTGGGACCGGAACCAGGGGCGGGACTCCGAGATCGTCCGTCTGAGCTTGGCCGGCTTCAGCCAGCGGGTAATCGCCCGGAGCATGGATGTGAGTCCCCGGGCGATCCGCCGGGTGCTGGCGCGGCTGGAGGAGGAAGCAGGAGCACCGGTCCTGCGAACGACGGCGCCGGAGCCGGAGCGGCACCCCGCTGGAGGAGTGGATCCGATCTCTTATAACCAGGAGGCTGAAGCCGGACCGGAGAGCCTTGGCCCACAAGTGTCTGATGGAATCGGAGCGGTGGTCATGTCCCCAGGTTCATCGCCCGAAGGGCGTGTGGGAACTCCGGGCGAAGCCCTAGACCAGCCTCGGGACGGGCCTGGGTAATTCAGACAGGGGCCATAAATTGAAAAGTCCCAGTCGACACCGAAAACAGGTGCGTATTTGTTGATAGGGATCCCCCCTGTACCCTCTGACAAGGGTATGTAACGGGTTTTTACGGAGGGGCATGGCGAGTAATCTCCAGGTTGAGGTTGGGCTTGGGTTCCGGCCAGGGCTCAGGCAGCAGCCAGTCAATGCCGTGGCGGATGACGCTGACGGTCCGTACCGGCCTGCCCCAGGGGTCGCGGCGCCTGGGAGCCGGCGTCTTGGGCGGCGTGCGCAGGTTGCCTGGAGCAATCCTGCGGTCATGGGGGTGTTCCATCCGGGTGCCATAGGCCAGGGCCAGCAGCGTTGCCACCGACAGCACCAGCCAGTGGCGGGAGACGCGCGCCGGGTCGGTGCGCCGGGTCTTGTCCCACTTCCAGCCCAGGCTTTTGACGGCCTTGAAGCCCAGTTCGATCCAGAAGCGCAGGGCGTACCAACTGGGTCCGGCGTCCTCCGGCGGCAGGTCAGTGAGGATGATCCAAGGTTCTTCCTGCTCGACGTACCAGACCGCCAACAGGGTGCAGCGGCGTTTTGCGGTGGGGGTACTGAAGGCGGTGCCGCGGCCAATCCAGGCCGTATCGGGACGGGAAACGAAGTGCTGTGCGGGCAACCGGCGGCCGTCTTGGGCGCAGAAGCTGACGTTCTTCCGATACCTCATGTAGGGATGCCAGCCTTGAGCGCGTATCTGTCGCCATAGCTTGGGACTGGCGATGCCCCGGTCGCAGAGCACGATGACGGTCATTTCCCTGGGAACCGCTGGGGCCAGTTCCCTGAGCAGTTCCGCCGTGGGGTCCATCCAAGACCCGCGCTGGGTGGCCCGGTGGATGCGCCAGGCCACGGGAATGGCGCAACCCCGGTAGACCACGCTGATGACGATGGCGGTGGTTTGGCCGCCTTTGAGCGTGGGATCAACGGCCAGGGCCAGCCGGCCGGAACGCCGCCAGACCAGGACCCACCGGAGCAATGGGGCGAAGCAGAGCCTTACGTCCAGTTCGGTCTGGCCGAGCCCGGTCGCTGCCGTCGTACAACCACTCCCTGAGATACTGGCGCAGGTTGTTCCATCTGCCCCAGGGAGAGAGTGCCGAGGCCACGGCGTTCTGGCAGGCGCTGCCAGCCCGGGGATCGGCGCAACGCCGAGAATCTGTCGGAGACGGTTCCGACGTCACCCATGGCCACCATTCCCGCGAGGAAGGGACGGATTGCGATATGCGCCAAGTGGCTGCCGTTCAAGTCACAGCCTGGCTTGCCAACCGGTCAGTCACCCCGGACCATCTCGAACTGCGCCAGGCGGCCTTGGACTTGGTCGAGGGCCTCGGCCTCCAAGAGGACGTTTCTGTGTTTTTGGATATGGTACGGGAATGGGATGAGGCAGAGGGAAAGGGACGAGTACGCTCTAACTGAACCAGGTCCGTAGCCACTACCGGCGCCGCTCCTTATTTGCTCAACTCGCTGAAATTTGACCGGCGCCTACAATGCCCCGGCCTGAGTTCTCACGTAACCTCAGGGTGAAGTATCGACCGGTGCATCATGATCACTCACCCTGAGGTATCACCATGACCACCAAAGTCACCAGGCTTGAGGCCTCCCGCGTACTCGGTATCTCCCCATCAACCGTCGATCGGCGCATCGAGCGCGGCGAGCTCCAAGTCGAGAAAGAACCCCATGGAAGTCGGAACCGGATCTGGGTGGTCCTGGAGGATGAAGTTCCTGAGACTTCACCTGAAGTCTCACCCGGGGTTTCACGTGAGAATCCACGTGAGAACCCACGTGAGTCCCATCTGGAGGAAGTGCTGACTCTCCGAGAGCGGGTTAATAGCCTTGAGCAGTTGGAACAGTACCATCGGGAACAACTGCACCAGAAGGACCTGTTGGTGCAGGAACTCCTCGGAACCGTCAACCGATTGGCGGTGGCCTTGCCCGAAGGCAAGAGGCCCAAAGAGTCCGGCACCGGGTGGCGATGGTGGCCATGGCGACGGCAGAGTTGAGGAATCAGCCTAGAACCAGGTGGTTCATGGACGGACCATCCGGTAGAAACACAGAGTGCCCTGGTCGTGTTTACGGGAGCAAAATGGTCGATGCCTGAAGGGACGCCAGCATCACAGTGGGGTAATGTTTGGAATATCCCCGCCGTTTACGAGAGCGCCGGTCAGACCAGACCGATTTTCTCAGATGAACTGGCCGACAGATGAATATCCCTTGGCCAAGGGAGAGTGTTTGACCCCTTCGCCAACACCAGGGCAATCCACGTTCTCCACTTCCCCGCCATGGAACCTGATCAGGTCATCGTGGACGCCGCGGCGCGCAACCACGTCGACATCATCTTCGGCACCGACCGGTGAGTGGAGCGCCTGGTGGAACTGGCTGGACACCATCACATCATCGTCCCGCCCACTGAGGAGCAGATCGTGGAAGAGGTCGCGGTGGTCATGCCCGAGCTGGCGCCTCGGGGGATCGCATATCCTCAGCCCCAGGTGGTCATTCAGCACTTCGAGCATCTGCACATCCACGTCGGACCCGAAGGGGTTCAGGGCTTCGGAGACCTGACGGACGCCGGATAGGCCTCCCATCCCGGGGCAGCGCCGCTGGCAGACCGGTCCAGGCCGGCGGGCCGGATAACGCCGGGGGCGATGCACCTCGGGGCAGTCCGCAGAAAATTAACTTCAGGCACCCGTGATCGAACGGACGTGCCTGACCAGGAGGTTGAGGTCGCGTTCCGCCTTTGGGTCGAAGCTGGCCACGCCGGAAACGGCAACGTAATCGTAGATTTCCGTGGTGGTCACGGGCCGCTCTCGGTGAGCAGCCATCACCCGCACAATCTGGGGACGCAGAGTGCTCGATGCCATGGTCTCTACCTCGGGTTGATGTTTCTGTTGGAGGTTCCCACCCGCTATTTAGTCTGAACTTCACTCTCGACCGCACTCAGGAACTCCTGCCCCAACGCGACAATCGAAGCGGCAATAAAGTCCGGATCCTCGAGGAGCCCGACGTGGTCCACCACCAGCTGAGTCCCCGTTCCCGAGGCCGTTCCGAAAAGCTCCGCAAATTCTGAGAGGGCCTCTTCGGTGACTTCCTGAGAAAGGCCGTCTTCCAGCAGAACGGCAGTTTCCTCCGCCAATTCTCGCGCCTGAATGGCGACAAGCAGCCTGTAGACGTCGAAGGCGTCCTTGTTGTTCAGCCTGGGATTGCCCTGCTCATCGGCACGGTCCGCAAGTTTATGGATCTTCGCTACCAGCAGCGCGGCCGCGCCGGCCACCTGAAGATCAAACGAGCGGCGGTCTCCGGTGGACAGGGAGCCGATGGTCATCGTGCTCCGCATTACCAGAGCGCCCTCGAGTCCACGCACCTGCCGGGCGGCTCGATTGCCATGAACTCCCAGGTCGGCTCCCCGGCCCCTCCGTCCACCAACTATCCGCGGCACCAGCAGGTCGACCTGGGTGTTGTCAGCTCTCCGGTAAATGCCCGGCTGATCGCCCAGGACATACCCGGCTTTCAGCATAGCCTCGACAATCCCGGGGTCATCAACCAGCAGCTCGGGAACGAACGCCAGGTCGGCGTCAAAGGTCGCCGGAGCGACGGCAAAGAGGTCATCAACCGCCCGGGTGTGTTCGTAGACTGCCTGGGCTCCGACGAGAACGGCAGCCGCACGCAGGGGCCCCAAGGCGTCCAGAGCATCCAGGAGCCCCGCCCTGGCCTTCACATAGTTGGGGTCGATGGGACGAGCCGCCATACATCCTCGTTAGAGCGCATCCATTCAATCAGGCTCTCCGCTTCCGCGGGCCCCCGCCCGGGGCCCTTCATCAAGTCCACTGCCACCTGCGTCACCCGGGCATAGGTCACGCCCCCGTCTTCTTCCGTGCGGTCGAAGACCACGGGATCGAAGGGCTTGCCGATCAGCACGTTGGCCCCGCTGTCCGCCTGGCGGATACCCAGGCGGTTAATGGCATCTCCCGCGTTGGGTGTGAACACGGTGACCAGTCTGGGCTCTGCTACCGGAGCACGCCGGACCGCGGCGAAAGACCCGGTTACGGCGTAGGTGAAACCCGCGCCCCGCAATTTCTCCATCAGGGATGTGACCCCTCTGGCCTCGATGCAGGGAATCAGCTCGTTTGCCTCGCTGAAGTCGTAATCCAGGGCCCACCGGCGCAGCAACCTCTCCCAGTCAACCTCTGATATCGGGCCCCTGGAGCGGTCATGCTGAATGATGGCTTCCCGTTCCAGCAAATCGGCCACCCTCGAGACCGAGGCGGGAGCATTCCCGGTCAGAGATGAGAGTTCTCGGGTCCCAAAGGGAGGACAGTAGTCCAGGAACGCGCGGACAACACGGCCGCTCCGGCTTCCCTTGAGGGAGCGAAGCGGGAGGTTCTCCCGCCAGGGATTTCGGGCAGCCCCTGAGGTTTCGATGAAGACGGCCGGCCTGCTGCTCACCAGCCTGATGTTCCCGGTGGCATCGGCGAAGCTGATTCCCGCTGCTGACAGCCTGTCCTTAGCCGTGGGTCCCAGGAAGGGAGCGATCACCATGAGGATGGGATCGCTGTCACGCCCCCAGAGTTCCCGGATTCGGGGAAGCAGCACGCGGCCCCATCGGTCTGCCAACAGACTGACTTCCCGAGCTTCGACTGGTCGGCGCTTCACCTCAGCGACAATGTTCGCGGTAAGTCCCTGGGGATCGGCGAGGGCAAGAGCACCGTCAAAGCGGAGCCTGTCCGAGTCACCGGGAATCTGCTCCCGGAGTTCAGTCAGATCCCAGCCGGGAGGCAGCCGCTGACGGATAGCCTGGCAGGCTTCTTCCAACATACATGTTTCAGAGATAGGCTTGTTCCTTATCATATGAAACAGCCTATATTCAGGAACAATCTACTGTCAAGTGCTTCCCTGATGAGGAGATTATCAACAACCGGCCTAACTGGAAGGCCCTCACCCTCAGAGACGAGAATAACTTCCTTTGACTGCTCCTCACACGGTGCCCATAATCCAGCCCGAGGAGAAGCACGCCATGTTCCCACGCATCGACCCGGGCAAACTCAACGGCAGGCAGAAGGAAATCTACAATTTCCAAAAGTCAGCGGCGCTCCTGGTCGACACGGCTTTAACTGCATCAAACTTGCCGACGACTGGCAGGGCGCTGACTTCCTGGCTCACCACTTCGACGGGAAGACCACTCTCAAGGTCCAGCTCAAATCCCGCTTGACGATTGACCGGAAATATTCCGGCCAAGGACTCTGGATGAATTTCCCTTCGTGCGGGACTTGGTACCTGGTTCCCCACGATGACCTCGTTGACCTGATCGGCCAAACCACCAACTGGTTGAACACGACATCCTGGCGGGAACGCGGCGGCTATTCCAGCGCCAACCCGTCGCCGACCCTGCTCGGCAAGTTGCGGCCCTTCGCTCTGGAGCCAACTCCCGAACCGGCTGCCGCTACCCCGACCACGTTCAACGAGACATCTCCCACAACCCAGAAAAACAGAGATGCCCGCCCCGTCACGCCCGCCGTCCGCGGCGCCCATTCCGGACGCTGGCGACACCAGAACGTGGGCGATGCGGCGGAAGCCCTGGGAAGGGCGGGATACACCTGCGCGTCACCGCCCATCGGAATGGAAGAAACCGACATCATGGCCCGCCGCCGAGATGAGTCTACAAACATCCGTGTCAGATGCCCGGGCCGTCTCCACATCAGCAAACGACGAACTGGGAAGGACGTTCACATCGTTTTCCCAGACCAGGACGGGGTTTGGTACCTGGGACCACACGACGAGCTTGTGACCATCATCGGGCGCACCACCCCATGGCTGGACTCATATTCCTGGTGGGTGGCTGGCGCGTACAGTTCAGGCGCTCCATCACACAGGTTGCGCGACGCAATCCGGCATTTCGTCCTGCCCGCCACCTGATGAGGTGGGTGGACCTGCCCCTCGGACAGGCCCAGGATGACCAGGGGCGGGCAGATCCGGGCTGGAAACTGCCGGCATGCCCCCCGTGGGTTCCAAAGGCGGGAAAGGCCCGGAAACGATCATCCTCGATCGATTTTCGGGGCTCGACGGACGGATGGTCCTCACCCCCGGCGGGGAATCCGCCCGCTGCCCCCGGATGACCGGCTATAACCTCACGGGGCAGGGGCATCTGGTGTGACGCAGCCCTTGATCCTGTGTTCTACGGCAGTAACGGAAGGCCCATCCAGGAAGCTCCTTGAGCATGATCAACGTGCGCTGGCATCGACCAGGCATGGGAGGCCTGGGAGAGAGACGCAGCGCATTGCCCTGCCCTCTCCGTCTCTCCCCTGTCCGGTATAATCCCGCCAGAAGCAGCGGAGCGGGCTGCCATCCCCCGATCCAGAGCATGCGGAGGGAGTTAGCCGCCTGAGGAGAAGCATGCCGATAACCCGATTCCTCCAATCCCTGAGCGGTACCTGCCGCTACTGCGGACAGAAGACCGGTCTGCTGCAGCGAGACCACGCGGAGAGGCTCGAGGCGCGGTCTGGAGCGAGATTGACACCGGCCAGGCATTGTGGACGGTGCCGGCGGAGCGGATGAAAGGTGGCCTCCCGCATCGGGTCCCGCTATCGGTGGCGGCCCTGGAGGTGCTATCAAAGGCGCGGGAACTGCACGTTGGATCTGATCTTCCCTTCCCGGACGCGACAAGGGCAATCGCTTTCCGACATGACGCTGACCAAGATCCTGCGTACAACCGGCCTGGCGGAACGCGCGACTGTCCACGGATTCCGGAGTACGTTCCGGGACTGGGGCTCTGAAACGGGGGCAGGGAGCGACCGGGTTCTCGAACTTGCGTTAGCCCACCGGCCGGGGAAATGAGGTGGAACAGGCCTATGCCCGCAGCGACCGTCTGGAGCTTCGGAGGCCATTGATTGATGGAGGCTTGGGGGGAGTACGTTTCTTCCGGGACAACAGAAGCAAGCCTCTCTTGATAACCGGTGCCGTCTCCAACTCGGAGACCACCATGTTAAGATGAGACTGGGCCTGATACCGACCCCAAGCTGGTCTGGTTAGACGATACTGGGCAGAGGATACTAAACCGTGGAATCCTAACCCCCCGGACTCCGCAACTCCACCAACTCTCCAGCCTAGAGGCGCACCGTGGAAAACCCCTTCTTCGACCACCCGATCCTCAACTCCCCCTACGAATACCCCAGCCGTCATTGGGAGTTGGATGCTGACGGACAGCCAACCCAGAGGATAATCGAAAGCCGGCGGGGAGCTGAGTTCATTACTCCCATCCCCAAGCCACGGCAACGGGGAAGGGCACGGGGTGCCCAGCGAGAACTGGTTTTTGATGAAGGCAAAGGACTCTCGACCGAGGAGCAACAGTACGACGTCACCGCCGCCGTAAACGAGATTCGCCGCCATGTGGACCGGTGGAGGAATATCCCCGGACCCAACAATTGGGGCGTCACGCCGGAGACCGCCCGCCTGCTTCTTCACTGGAGGCAGCACAAATTCAGCCACTTCCGCCCCTTCCTTTGCCAGGTTGAAGCGGTGGAGACCCACATCTGGCTGACCGAGGTCGCCCCCCGTCTTGGCGCGGATGAGAGATTAGTCTTACAACGGTTGGACAGCGCCAACGCCGACGCCAACCCGGAGCTAGCGAGAATCGCACTGAAGCTGGCCACCGGAGCGGGCAAGACCACCGTCATGGCGATGATCATCGCTTGGCAGACCATAAACGCAGTCCGGCACCCCAACAGCCGCCGGTTCACGCGGGGATTCCTGGTGGTCACGCCTGGATTGCCCATCAAGGATCGGTTGCGCGTCCTCCAGCCCAACGACCCGGACAGCTACTACGCCAGCCGGGAGTTGGTTCCTTCGGACATGCTGGGCGATCTGCAGAAGGCCAGGATAGTCATCACCAACTACCACGCCCTGCGCCCCAGGGAACGGATGGACATTTCCAGCGGGGGACGGGCTCTGTTGCAAGGCCCGGGCGACCCCATCGAGACCCTGGAAACCGAGGGGCAGATGATCCAGCGGGTCATGCCCGAGCTCATGGGCACGAAAAACCCGATGGTGTTGAACGACGAGGGACACCATTGCTACCGCCGCAAGCCAGGGGAAGATGATGAACGTCCCCTGACTGCGGAGGAGCGTCAGGAAGCCAACAAGAATTCAGAGGAGGCTCGTGTCTGGCTGTCTGGACTGGAAATGGTCAAGCGCAAGCTGGGCCTTCGCCAAGTGGTGGACCTGTCCGCCACGCCGTTCTTCCTGCGCGGTTCCGGCTACGCCGAGGGGACGCTGTTCCCATGGACGGTGAGCGACTTCTCCCTGATGGACGCCATCGAGTGCGGCATCGTCAAGTTACCCCGGGTCCCAGTGGCCGACAACATTCCGGGGGACGAGGTTCCGGTCTTCCGAAATCTGTGGGAACACATCCGGAGCGACATGCCCCGGGCAGGCCGAAGGGGAGCTGGTGTACTGGATCCCCTCAGCCTACCGGTGGAACTGCAGACCGCCCTGGAAGCCCTCTACGGTCACTACAAGACTACCTATGACCAGTGGATGGCCGATGGGGCTACCGCCCCTCCCTGCTTCATCGTAGTCTGCAACAACACCTCCGCCTCCAAGCTGATCTACGACTACATCTCTGGGTTCGAGCGGGAAAACGAGGACGGCTCGACCACCCTGAACCACGGCCGGTTGGAGCTCTTCCGCAACTTCGACAGCAACGGGAACCGCCACTCCATCCCCCGCACCCTTCTGATCGATAGTGAGCAGCTGGAATCTGGCGAGAAGCTCAGCGATGACTTCCGCAGGGCAGCCGCGGACCAGATCGACCGATTCCGGCGGGAGCGGGTGGAGCGGAGCGGCAACCTCCAGGACGCGGATAACATCACGGAACAGGAAATCCTCCGGGAGGTGATGAACACCGTGGGCAAGGAGGGACGGCTGGGCGGGCAGATCCGTTGCGTGGTGTCCGTTTCCATGCTCACGGAAGGATGGGATGCCAACACTGTCAACCACGTCCTGGGAGTTCGGGCCTTCGGGACCCAGCTCCTATGCGAGCAGATGGTGGGACGGGCCCTGCGCCGTCAGTCCTACGATCTGAACGAAGAGAACCAGTTCGACGTGGAATATGCCGATGTGCTGGGCATCCCCTTCGACTTCACCGCGCGCCCCGTGGTGGTGGGTCCGGGCAAACCCCGCCAGACGGTGCATGTCACCGCGGTGCGTCCCGAGCGCGACCACCTGGAGATCACCTTCCCCCGGGTCATTGGTTACCGCGAAGACCCTCCAAAGGAGGACCTGACCGCCTAGTTTACCGCCGACTCCGTCCTGAACCTGACCCCGGACCTGGTCGGTCCAACCCATACGCGAGTCGAGGGGATAATCGGGGAGGGGGTTGACCTGGACCTGGTGCATACCGGCGACCTGCGCACCTCGACCCTCGTCTTGCACCTGACGAAGCGGCTGCTGGAAACCAAGTGGCGGGACCCCAACGAGGACATGAAGATGCACCTCTTCGGCAAGTTGCGGAGCGTGGTCAAGGAGTGGCTGGACAACTGCCTGGTCTGCCGGGGCGGGACAACTCCGGCCCAGCTGATGTACCAGGAACTGGCCGACATGGCCTGCAACCGGATCACGGCCGCCATCACCAGCAGGGAGGGAGAGCGAGTCATCAAGGCACTCCTGGACCCCTACAACCCCACCGGCTCGACCCGCCACGTAAACTTTACCACATCAAAGACGGGCCTCTGGACCACCGACTCCCGTCGGTGCCACGTCAACCTGGCGGTGCTGGACAGCGACTGGGAGGCCGAGTTCTGTCGGGCCGTGGAGTCCCATCCCCGGGCACTGGCCTACGTGAAAAACCACAACCTGCATCTGGAAGTCCCCTACCTCTACGGGTCAACTCCCCGCACGTATATTCCAGACTTCATCGTCCAGGTTGACGACGGCCGCGAAGACCCGCTGAACCTCGTGGTGGAGATCAAGGGATACCGGGGCGAGGACGCCATTGAAAAGAAGAACACGATGGAGGCGTACTGGCTGCCCGGGGTCAACGCCCTGGGTCAGTACGGCCGGTGGGCCTTCGCCGAATTCACCGCCGTGTACGACATCGAGACCTCTCTGCATTCAGTCATCGCCGAGATGATCGCACGGAACCCGACCCCGGTTGGACAGGGCTGAGCCCACCGCGTGGCACGAGGCCCTGAGCGAGAATAGTTTTCGAGAGAAGGCAACATGGACCCACTGGAAATGAACATAGCCGCCTACGGTCATATACGGGATCATCTGGAACTGCAACGCCGGGGTGATTGGGTGGTCCTGCATGACCGGCAGCTCGCCGGTGTCTACCCCTCCTACGAGGAAGCCCACCATAAGGCGACAGTACGCTTCGGCTCCAGCCCGCACCTGATCGCTGAAGTGGGCGGGGAGTGGATAGGCCGCCGCGTGGAGGAAGTACAGGCCAAAGCCGCCAAATGGCTGGCCGATGCCGGCGGCAGCGATCCTGACGCCCGCTATGTCCCTCGCCGCCGTGACGAGCCCCGCCAGTGATTCTCGTAGACACCTCGGTTTGGATTGACCATCTCAACGCTCCGGTGCCGGAGCTTCTGTCTCGGCTGAATGCCAGCGAAGTGCTGATACATCCGTTGGTCATCGGCGAGATTGCCTGCGGTACGATGCAGAACAGGGCGGAGGTCCTGTCCAATTTGCAGTCCCTCCCCCGAATCAGGGAAGTGGACCACGAAAGGGTGTTCCGGGAAATTGAAACGAACCGGCTGATGGGCCGCGGCATCGGGTTCATTGATGCCCATTTGCTCACGTCAGTTCTTGCTCATGGTGACGCAACCCTATGGACCAGGGACCTGCGTCTCCAACGAATTGCCGAAGAAATGGGAATCGCGACCCCCGAGCATCCCCTGTAGGAGGAAATACCTATGCCCAGACCCAGAACCCGCCGTACCGCCGCCCCCAAGGCTGTGGAGACCCTGACCCACGAGGACGCCACCCGCCGCAACCTGCCCAGCGCCGAGCACCAGCCCCTGCTCCGCGACGAGGAGAACACTCCCGTCCAGATCGCCTACCAGCGCCGCAACCGGGATCTGGATCCCCAGCTGGTGTGGCGGGGCAAGGACGAGCAGGACCAGGGCGACCTCGCCGTCAACGCGCCTCCCCTGTATATCCAGGAGCGGGTCCACCCCAAAGCGCTGGTGGACGACCTGCTGCGCCATTCCTGGCAGGACCGGGATACCGGGGTGGATGGCTACCAGCACGGCTTAGCCGACCTGTTCGCCGACTTCAACGGACTGCCCTCGGAGGCGGCCAAAACCGAGTTCTACCGGCACGACGCCCACTGGTCCAACCGGATGATTCTGGGCGACAGCCTGCAGGTGATGGCCTCCATGGCCGAGCGGGAGGGACTGCGGGGACAGGTCCAGTGCATCTACATCGACCCGCCCTACGGCATCCGCTTCAACTCCAACTTCCAGTGGTCCACCACCGACCGAGACGTGCGCGACGGCAACCGCCAGCACATCACCCGTGAGCCGGAGCAAGTGAAGGCCTTCCGCGACACCTGGCGCGACGGCATCCACTCCTACCTGACTTATCTGCGCGACCGCCTGACTGTGGCCAGGGACCTGCTGGCCGACTCAGGTTCGGTGTTCGTGCAGATTGGAAGCGAAAACCAGCATTTGGTGAGGAGTCTCTGCGACGAAGTGTTCGGGACGGACAATTTCATTGAAGTAATTTGCTTTAAGACCCGCATGGCGTTGGGATGAAGGCTTCTGGAGGGGGTGTTCGACTATCTGGTCTGGTATGCGAAAGACAAGGCCCGGGTCAAGTATCGCAAGCTTTTCTACCGGTCTGAGGTGGAGGGCGACAATCACTGGAATCGCTATTTGGACGCTAGCCTTCAGCCCCACACTATGAGCCAAGCAGAAGTGCGATCAAACGACCTCCTGCCTGACGACGCAAAAGTTTACCAATTGTATTCACTGTATCCGGTTGGGCCATTTGCAACTGGCATTTACGATTTCGAATTTGAGGGCCAGACTTTCGCCCCGCCACCGAGCCGGAGTTGGAAGAGTCCTCGGGAAGGTATGACTAGGCTTGCCCGGGCTTCACGCATTGAACAGTATTCGAGCGGGTCGACATTGCGCTACAGACTTTTCTTAGAAGACTACCCAGTATCTCCACACCATAATATTTGGACAGATACGGCGCCGCCTACTAACAAAGTCTTTGTGGTTCAGACGTCTGCAAGGATAATTGAACGCTGTATCCTTATGGCCACCGACCCCGGCGACCTTGTGCTGGACCCCACCTGCGGTTCCGGCACCACTGCCTACGCGGCCGAGCAGTTGGGACGGCGATGGATCACCATCGACACCTCACGCGTAGCCCTGGCACTGGCTCGAGTCCGCATCATGGGAGCACGTTATCCCTATTACATCCTTGCCGACAGCAGAGATGGGCAGCTCAAGGAGGCCGAGCTCTCCCGCCGCGCCCCATCGGAGATGCCCACATACGGTAACGTCAGGCAGGGGTTCGTCTACCAGCGGGTGCCCCACATCACCTTGCGGGACATCGCCCACAACGCCGAGATCGACGTCATCTGGGAGGAATACCAGGAGAAGCTGGAGCCGCTGCGGGCGGAAATGAACCGGACCCTGGAGACCGCCTGGGAAGAGTGGGAGATTCCGCGGGAGGCCGACGAGTCTTGGACGGAGGAGGCTACCGAACTGCACCGGCAGTGGTGGGAGCAGCGCATCGCCCGGCAGAAGGAGACCAACGCCTCCATCGCCGCCCGGGCCGACTACGAGTACCTGTACGACAAGCCCTACGAGGACCGGAGCAAGGTGCGGGTTGCCGGCCCCTTCACCGTGGAGAGCATCTCTCCCCACCGGGTGCTGGGCGTGGACGAGAACGACGAGGTGCTGGACACGGTGGCCGAGTCCAGGAACGGCTACGGCACCGGCTACGACTTCGGCCAGATCATCCTGGACAACCTGAAGCGTTCCGGCGTCCAGCAGGCCCACCGGGAGGACCGCATCAGCTTCGCCTCCCTCACCCCCTGGCCGGGGCGGCTGGTCTGCGCCGAGGGACGCTACATCGAGGGGGCATCCGGCGACAACGATGAGGCGGCAGCCGGTCCGGAGAAGAAGGCGGGCATCTTCATCGGCCCGGAGTTCGGTACCGTCTCCCGCCCCGACCTGGTGGAGGCGGCTCGGGAAGCCGCCGAGTGCGGGTTCGACGTCCTCATCGCCTGCGCCTTCAACTACGACGCCCACACCACCGAATTCGAGAGCCTGGGCCGCATCCCGGTCCTCAAGGCCCGCATGAACGCCGACCTGCACATGGCCGGCGACCTGAAGAACACCGGCAACGGCAACCTCTTCGTCATCTTCGGAGAGCCCGACATCGACGTCCTTGAAACCGCCGCCGATCAGATCCAGGTCAGGGTAAACGGCGTTGACGTCTTCGACCCCAGCACCGGCGAGGTCCGCAGCGACGGGCCGGACGGCATCGCCTGCTGGTTCATCGACACCGACTATAACCAGGAGAGCTTCTTCGTGCGCCACGCCTACTTCCTCGGCGCCAGCGACCCCTACCGGTCCCTCAAGACCACCCTCAAAGCCGAGATCGACCCAGACGCTTGGGCCACCCTCAACAGCGACACATCCCGCCCCTTCCCCAAACCGCAAACCGGTCGCATAGCCGTCAAGGTCATTAATCATTTGGGGGACGAGGTGCTGAAAGTATTCCGGGTGGGGTAGAAACAGTCCCAAATCAACCGTCAGCGAGAAGTACGACGAGTCCAACTGCGGGGAAGTCAGCGAGAGCCCAGACGTGGTTGATCACAAAACGCCCTGCTGGGAACTGTGACCCGAAAGCCCACCGTGCCGATGTCAGCCATGCTGCTGCGGAACCTGCCTGAAGGTTCTCCTGGGACCAGCTCAGCGGGCCTTCGAGGCAACGGACGGCGGGTGGCCGGTCCACTCTTTGGGGGGCATGATACCCGAAGATTTTTTTGATCCATCGAAACCGATGAGCAGGGAAGACGCCCGAGGCATTTGGGCTACGCTCGAGATGTAGTCTCGTACAAGCTAGCAGGTCACCCGACAAACCAGAGAAGCCCAGGTTGCGGAAATCCGGCATTTCCGAAACTAATTAGTCGTATGAGTTCCTGGCAGTCCCTCAGGTTCTTTCCGGTGCAACTGCCCTGGAAAGAGCATCAAATACTTGCCTCCGTCAGGAGCTGGCCCTGACACGGACAAGCCGAGAACGTGGCCACTCGGCATTCCCTTGAGCTTCTCTTTGAGAGTGGTGTCAATTTTGGCATTGGCATGCCTCAGGCCTTGCTCCGCCAAATCCATCATGTTGCCTTCGGGAACATGCTGAGCGACTACCCACAGTTTCTTGCCAGTTCCCAGGGACAGCACTCCTACTGGGAGGCTAGGTGTCACTCCGATGGTGTTAAATCGCACTGTTAAGTCGTCGTTCGTGATAGTGAAAGATAATATCATAGCCATGGGATTTTCCGCAGCTTCGACGAATATCTGGTTTTTAAGCCAGACATCGGAATGCGCGTCACGGATTTCCTGAGTCAACCCGAGGGCCCAGCTTGGGAACAGAAGGTAGAAGCTCGGCGCCAACTGGGAACCGTCGTCGTAATTTGGTTGCGTCCACTGACTTATGAAGCGGCTGCCATTTGGCATGGTGTGCCCCGATTCGGGAGTGAACGCCATATGTTGCGCCCCCGAATCGTGGAGGCTGATCTTCGACTCCCTCATGTGATCCCGGGCGCTGAAGTAGAAGTTGCCTTTGCCATCTCCCCATACCCGCCAAGAGTTTGAACTCTGACCGGTCCGCTTCATGACCCCAAACCGGATAGGGGGTTTTCTGAGCGGAAGTTCTACATCATGCCCAAGGTTCAAGTTCTTGTAATAGGCCATCGCGCCATTTGCATCCCCCAGCTTCATCGGTTCTGTTGTCATCACTGCCACTGCTACGCATGTCTGTTAAAGTCGTTATCTGCAATTTTACCACCGGCTTGTTGCATTAACGGGGAGTATGGAACACCCCTCTTTGTGGAACATTTCCCCGTTGCGGGAGCCGTACCATAAACGTATACTCCCCAGTATGGCATCAATATTCGGCTACATCCGCACCAGCCGGCGGCTCCAGGAGGGCGTCCCGGGGATGGACCCGGCCTCCCAGGAGCTGCAACTCCAGAGGGCAGGTGTGCCCAAGAACAACATCTTCCGCGACGTCGGAATCTCCGGGACCACCGGCACCCAGGAGCGCAAGGCGTGGCACCAGCTCAACGGCCACCTGGCCGGCGGCGACACCGTGGTGGTCGTGGCCATCGACCGCATCGGGCGGCGCTGGCAGGACACCATCCGTTCGATCTGCGATCTGCGGGACCGGGGCGTCAAAATCAGGTCGTTGGCCGAGTCCGAGGCCCAGTGGACCAAGTACCTGGAGGCCGACGAGGGCAGCCCCGAGAGTTTTTTCGGGCAGGTCCTGACGATGTTCGCGGCCTGGGTAGCGGATCAGGAGCTGGAGTCCATCAAACGCCGGACGCGCGAGGGGCTGGAGAGAGCCCGTCAGCAGGGCAAGACCCTCGGACCACCGCGGAAGTTCAACGAAGGCCAAGTGACGACGATGCGGAGAATGCGGGAGGGGGGCGCCAGCCTCCGGCGGATCGCTGGCGACTTCGAGTGTTCGCCCAGCACGGTCCTGCGGGTGTTACAGCGGGAGAGGGTGGGTTAAATATGGGGTTGGCGGCTGCTGGAGCCCGATGCAAGACGTTGGGACGCCGGCGAGGCCACTTGGTCAGGCGGTACTACACCCGCCGTGGACAGCCGGAGGAGTTTAGAATACGAGCAAATGCTTCACTTGTTAAAGCGATTATTTGGGAATCGGGATGATGATGGGAAGGTTTCCAATGCCTCTGACCATGTCTCAATGCCGGGTTCGGAGGCCACTTTCCGTGCCTGTCGGGCTACCGACTCCTTTTATTTCAAATCTCGCGGTATGCAGTATGCCATCTCAAAAGGAGACTTCGAACGCGCTGGGGTTCTTGCGCGCGAAAGCCTGCAATACATCGCAGGATTCGTCGGTGAATCTCGTAACGCTAATGGCATTTTCGATATCCGGTCCATCCCTCCACTAGAGCAAGGTGGACGAATTTTGGCTCTTGTAGGCGATGAAGCAGGCTTGTCTCAACTCGAAGGCGTCGTCAGCGCTATTCCGGAACTGGAACCTTGGAAAACGATAATCGATAGACATTGGGAGGACCTTCGTCTGTTCGATCTCATCGACACGTCCGTACAGGCCCATCCTTACTGCCTTCAAACCGAAATCAAACACATCGTAGGGCATGATGACGGTCGCCGGATAGCAACTTTGATTTCTTACCTGGAGAAAGCTCGTAAGATTCAAAGGGTCCCGGACGGGAAAACGTACAGGTTGGTTAGCCTGGATTCTGTATCCAGGTCGCCGTGGGTACCGCAATTCCCCGAGGAATCTGAGACCCCAGCCGCCACTAATGCAGAGATAGTATTGGCTGCGGGTAGATGGAGTACCGCCGCGGAAATTGCCAAGGGGCGTATTTCAGTTGAGGACGGTGGTTGCTGGCTGTGGACAGGTACATTGTCCTCAGGTGGATATGGGCGTGTCACACGGACGATAAATGGCCGAAGGTACAGCGTTCCGGTGCATCAACTGACTTGGCTGGACGCGAATGACGGGGGCTGGCCACCCGGCGCGGTCGGTCGCCATTTGTGTCGCAACCGAGCTTGTTGTCGGCCCGACCACATTATTCCCGGTACACCACTTGAGAATGTGCAAGACGCTCAGTTTCGTGACGGCACGATGGATGTGTCTATTCACCGTTTGCCACCGGATTTACAGCAAAGCTTGATACGTGAAGGCTCTGTAGAATGGGATGGGCAGGTCTACGACCTCCGATAAAGCATCAACCTTCGCCCAGCGACCGCGAGAGACATCAAACGAATCTCGGAACAGGAATGGCAAGCTGCTCTGGGGACCACCGAGTTCTTGTCGGACGAAGGGGAATAAAAATCAGGGGCTACCCGATCCACGAGCCGGAACGGACGCCTAAAGCCCCCTTGGAGCAACCCAACCCTTAGGCCAGAAGGAACACGAATATGGAAGCAGTACTAATCTGGGTAGTCATAGTCGGGGTCGTAGTCGGATGGATACTGTTCCGAAAACGACGGAAATCCCAAGGCGGAGCCGGAGGGCAAGAACAAGTACCACAGGAAATCACCATCTCAATCTCCAGCGACCAGGACTACGACAAATACGAAGTGTTGGAGGTGAACAAGTCCCGCTCCAGCAATCAGGAATACGAACTTGTATGCGACCGCAGCACCGGCCACATATCCTGCACCTGCCCCGGGGTTACCTACGCCCCCGACGCCGGTTGTATCCACACCAAAGACTACATCGACAGGCACAAGACCGACGAATACGGCAGGTCTATAGAACTGGGAGGAGTCGTCAGACAGCCGTCAAGAAGGTCTAGACAGGATAGCGGAACAACGAGGAGAGAAGGCAACACCGACCAAAAGCAAACCTTGGAGACCCTTGCTCAGTGGGCAGAGAGCAACTACCTTGTCTTGGACACGGAGACCACCGGGTTAACCGACAAATCTAGGATTGTAGAAGTAGCCATCGTAGACAAAGAGGGAGAAGTCTTGCTCAATACACTGGTGAACCCGGGCAGAACCCCCATCCAGGCTGCCGCTGCCAAGATACACGGGATAACCCGGGATGACGTCAGGGACAAGCCCACATTCACCGAACTGTGGCCGCAACTAAGCGCCATCCTCGACGCCCATGACCTGGTGCTGACCTATAACGCCGACTTCGATTTCAGACTGATGCAGCAGTCGCTGGAGGACGAGGACGCCGCCCAGAGTCTCAACAGGGTCCCCAAGGGTTGCATCATGAAGACTTACACCAACTGGTGGAGACTACAAGGCCCCGGGGACAAATCGACAGGCTACAGGAGCTTAAACAACGCAGCTGAGGAGTGCCGGGTGACAGCCCAAGCCGACATCCACAGGGCTGTGGAAGATTGTGAAGTGGCGCGTCAAGTACTCGTGCACATGATTGAAAACCTGCCTGGAAAATGAGCATAGAGCAACACAAGTGCACAGGCATACACTGATTCCGACGGGATCCAACAACGCCAGCACTGGCCCAGCCACGGCATCGCGCTTGACCTAGCCCCAGTTAACGTGACGGCGGTTGCCCGAATCAAGTCGTCTATAGCTACATAAACATCGGATGCAACCACCAGGCGAAGAGGCTGCAGGTGCTACGCCATGACCCACGAGGCGGAAACCCCGCTCCCCGAACCACAGCGGACGCCTGCGGCCTACCAGCGGGACCTGCGGCTGACCCGCCAGGTCAGCGCCCAGCTGAGAGACCAGCCCATGGACGCCGACGACCCCTTACGTCGGAGGAGATCTCGCCCCTTGACGCCGCGGCCCTCGATGCCCTCTGGAACGGTCTCCTGCGGGAATCCTCGACATACGCCCTGCGGGCCTCCCTACTCGCACACCACCCCGTCTCCGTCCGCGTCGCGCATGTACTGATAAGCCGGGTGTCCACGCCGGACCGGGGCGATGCCGTGAGCACGGGCCTCAGCGCACGTGATCCGGCCGTTCCCGTTGTCGTCCCACAGGGCCAGGGCGTCCACATCAGGGGCAGGGGTGGAGGTTGCCGGAGCAGTTGGAGTTGTTGAGGCTCCGGGTGCCAGCATGACCATCTCAGTTGACTCACACCCTGCCAGGACTCGGTCTATCGCGGCCGCCTCGGTACGGTCGGTGGTGAGACCGTACACCCGCCGCACCTGCACGATACGGTCGACGTACCAGCACTGATTCAGGTTCGGGAGCCACTCGGCCGCGTCCTTGGCCACTTTCTGGTGGCGGTTGACGCTGGGAGACGCCAGCGTAAGGTTCAGGATGTCTGAAGCGAACTTGGCCCGGGCCGCAGGGTCTGCGGCACAGAGGCCGCTGTCGTGGGCCTCCGAACGGGCGACTATATGCTCGATATCCGTCTCCCTGATGGTCTCGAACCACGTTCCCGTGTAGGGGCCGTATACGCCGCCCAGGTCTTCGACGATCCGGGGCTCAACCGATGGCGGGTATGGGTAGTCGTCCGGGTCATAGGGCGAGCACCGGTCCTCGGGCGCGACGGTGATCCCACGCCAGGTCGCGGCAGCCGGTGAGGGCGCCGCGGTGGCCATCGGCGTTGCCGTGGGAGTATGCGTAGGCTCGGGAGTGGGGATGGCTGTTGCCGCTGGCGGAGGGGTGGCTGTCGGCATCTGCAGCGTCGGCGTAGGCACCGGAGTGGCCGTGGATGCCTCATCCGGCTTTGCTGGCCGGGGGACGGCGTAGCCGCAGCGGTGGTGCCGACCGAACTGGTGGAAGTTGATGTCCGTTCCCGGGACACCGGTGCCCGGGTCGGCTCCTGCGGCCCCCCGGTTTCGACTGGGGCCTGGGGTTCCGCCTGCCCCCCGGTTCTGGCCTGTCCCGCCTCATCGGGTGCATCTCCACCGCAGGCGGCGAACAACATGACGGAGAGCATTATGGCAACGAGCAACTTGAATCGGTACATACGATTCCTACGTGGATATGTCAGGCGTGCACTAAGGATGGGTGGAGAGACTGTGAAGCACGGGGGAACGGCCACGCCTGCCTCCCAGCTCAACTCCCACGGCCTATCAGCGGGAGCAGACGCGAGTCAGGATCAACAGGGTATTCCGCCCGAAGAATTCACCGGATTCGGCCGCCAGACGAAAGCCAAGGTCTATCCTCTCGATCTCAATGCCGAGGCGGTTGGCCACGTCCCGTGCGGCGCGCCATTCGCTGCGGACGGCGGGCTGCCCATAATCCACGAACATTCCTGAGGTTTCGTACCCCTTGTTGAGAATCACCAGCGCCGTTGCCGACGAGTCGATGCCCCCGCTCATCAACACCACACTCTTACCGATAGTCATAGGCAATCACGTCAGGGTGCACGATGCATGCATCAGGGACCGGGGGTTTGATCCACAACCCTGCCCTGCAGACCGTCGGTTTACAAACGTTAGCATTATACCATAGACTGTAAACCATGAGGTGGGATCATGTTCAGTGAACGACTCAAACTAGCCAGAAGACGCAGCGGCTTTTCGTTGCGCGAGTTGTCTTCCAGCGTGGATGGAATGGTCTCTGCCCAAGCTATCGGCAAGTACGAACGCGGCGAGATGATGCCCAGTTCATCCGTTGCCATCGCGCTGGCTGGCGCTCTGGGTGTTTCAACCACCTACCTGCTCAGCCCCAGCGTCGTCTCCCTGAAATCCGTCGAGTTCAGGAAATTGGCTTCCACCAGAGCACGCGAACGCGCGATGGTGGAAGCAGCGGTTCTCGACCATGTGGACCGTTACCTCCAGGTGGAAGAGCTGCTGGACATCACCAGCAGCGAATGGGAAATCCCCGACGGAGCCCCATACCCCGCAGAAACCGTGGAGGATGGCGAGCTGACCGCGGCGGAGGTGCGCGAGGCCTGGAATACCGGGGGCGGGCCCATCCCCAACATGACCGAGATCCTTGAAGAACGCGGCATCAAGGTCCTCAAGCTCGACTTCCCCCGGTCAGTGGATGGGCTCACCTGCTTCGTTCACCGCACGGATGATACGGCCGTGCCGGTGGTGGTGTTCTCCACCGGCAAGTCCATCGAGCGGCAGCGGTTCACCCTGGCCCACGAGCTGGGACACATGGTGATGGACATCCTCAAAGGAGCGCCGGAAGAGAGGATCTGCGACCGTTTTGCCAGCGCTTTCCTAGTGCCGGAGCACGAGCTAGTCCGCGAGGTGGGTCTCCGCCGCCTCGACTTCAGCTTCGTCGAGTTGGTTGAAATCAAGAAGATATTCGGCGTCAGCGCAGCAGCCCTGGTGATCCGCATGCGGGACCTGGGCATCATTGGGGAAGCCACCGTGACGCGGATATTCCGCGGCATCGGGCGCTCCTGGAGAGCCCAGGAACCTTGTCCTCTGGAACGCCCCGAAAACCCCGGGAGGTTCAGACGCCTGTGCCTGAGGGCGCTGGCTGAGGATGTGATTTCGGAACCCAAAGCCGCCGAACTGCTGGCTCTACGAATCAGTGAAATCGAGCGCATCATGGTGGGGACAGCGCACTAATTCGCCATGCAAGTCCTCGTCAGCGACAGCTCCGTGCTGATTGAGCTTTCCAAGAGGGACCTGCTCGACAGGATTTTCCAGCTACGCTTTCCGTTCGCCGTACCGGACCTGCTGTTCAACGAGGAGCTCATCGACCTTGGAAGCTATGACCGGCGGGATTTGGTCAGAATGGGACTTCGCGTGGAGAGCCTGGATCCCGACGGCGTGGCGACGTCAATCGCCTATCAGAGCCGGCGTCGGGCCCTGAGCTTGGTGGATTGTTTTGCCCTGGCTCTCGCCCATCATCACGGGTACACCCTTCTGACGGAAGACCGGCGGATGAGGGCCTTCGCGCAGGACGAGGGCATTCCTCACCATGACCTCCTGTGGATCATTGACCACATGCGCCGGGCAGCCATACTGACGACATCCCAAATGGCCGCTGCTTTGGAAGCAATGCACGAGGACCCCAGGTGTCCAGTGCCGAAACAGGAATTGGCGCGTCGTCTCCGCAGCTTGAACGGGTAGGTGGACGTGTCGCACCAGGAACCCCACGGGCGGGGCGACTGTGGCAACTGCAAGCTGGCGATCCGGGTCCCGGCCGCAGGGACACTTTACCTCCGCCACTTACACCTGGCAGCGGGAAAGCTGAGGAGACTGTTCAGAAAACGGGAGATAGCTTTGGGGGTCACGGACCGCCTCCGAGGGGATCTGCACATCCCTGCAAACAGGTTTGTAGCTCCGCAGAGGCCCCAGCCGGGATTTTTGCCTCAAGGCTGAATGCCAACAAGCCCTGGGAGAAATACCTTGACCATGCCAAGGGCAGAGGGGAACCCCCGGACTGCTCGAAAATCAAGGCTGCCGGCCCGCCATCGCCGAAGGCGGCGGCCCATCTACCGATGGTGTGTGGGTCCCGTGGCCACCGCCAGCTGCCATTTCCAGGGCCTCGTTCCAGGAACCGCTCCATCTCCCTCACACCCATCACCAACCCCTCCTACACTCGAAGATGGATTAACCCAACTCCCCTACATCTTTACCCCGATGCTTCTGCGTATTTCACCTTGGCTTTGGTTTAGTGCTACGCTCGAAATCCTTGTACGCGGTCGCCTTTTGGCGCACACTGGGTTTCGGAAACCTCCGAGATGGCCTTCACCCCAGCATCTCCAGGATGTGGTTCCACGGGGGCGACGAATGTATGCTAAAGGCTCCGGGTGATCCAGTGGTTCACGGATTCGGATCCCTCCGAGGATATTGACCCGGCCGCTCCAGACATCATCGCGAGGTATCAATGAATCCCTGGCAGTTGCTCGGCAGGGCACAAACTCCTGGCGGAGGAGCAGAGCTCGTTTTGTACCGGCGTGACTCGGAGTTCTCGCTCAAAGCTGATAATCGGGAACTCATGAACAGCCGGGTTCACGGGTCGGAAGAAGCCATGTCCAGACTGGGCTGTCAGAACCTGGCCAAACATCCCGGCGCCCGCGTTCTGATTGGCGGTCTGGGCATGGGCTACTCGCTGAGAACGGCGCTGGATATCCTCGGCGAAGATGCCCAGGTGGTGGTCGCAGAACTGGCGCCAGCCGTGGTTGAGTGGAACCGGGGAGTTCTGGCCGACCTGGCCGGTCGGCCTCTTGACGACGGCCGGGCTGAACTCCATGAAGCCGACGTCGTTCAGTTGATCAAGGCCGCCAGAGCTGACTGCGACGCCATCTTGCTTGATATTGACAATGGCCCGGAGGCGATGGTCCGAAAGGGCAACAATTGGCTTTACAGCCTGCCGGGGCTGACCGCCACCTACGCGGCATTGCGGCGCGGCGGCGTATTGGCGATGTGGTCTGCCGGTCCTCAACCGGCATTCGTCAAGCGGTTGCGCCGGGCCGGTTTCGAGGTGGATGAAGTCAAGGTGAGGTCCCGCAGTGGAAGCAACTGCAAGGGAGGCGGACATCATCATGTCGTCTGGATGGCAACGCGCGGTTGATTGCGGACAGCGTTGAATAAGGGTGTCCCAGTCATAAGGACGAAGGAGGGACTGGCCAATGCCAGGGCCAAGGGGAAGCGACTGGGGCGCCCTCGGGCGCTGAACGAGTGCCAGGCGGAGAAGGCGCGGCGGATGGTGGAGGCGGGGATGTCTCTCCGGTTCGTCGCAGGGGAGATGGAGGTCAGCCGCGACGCTCTCCGCAGGGCGCTGAACGCTATAGGAGGAGCTGGAGCATGACCAACGAAGAGCAGGAACTCCTCATCGCCTACCTGGTCGACACCGGGGAGATATTCCCCGACCTGGACGTCGATGTGGAGATTCAGTTCTTGGACTGGTACGAGGTCCGCCAGGGCGTTGTCTCCGGGGAAACCCACTACAAAGCTATCCTGGACGCCGCCCGGGTGCGGAAGCATAGCCTCGAGAGCGGGCTCGAAGGAGCGCCTTTCCCACCGTCCGACCGCCCGGGCGTCTGCGACCACGGCACTCCATGCGGGTGCTACGCCGAAGGGTACGCTGCCGGTCTGGCTGAGGGATACGCCCAACGCCGGAACGACCCACTGGAAGACCTGGCTGAAATTCGCAGGGTCCTGGACCACCTCAACTAGCCGGCATGGGCTATGATGGCGGCCCCAGGCCGGGCAGATCGGGGCTTGTTATGCCAATCAGGCAACCAGGGGGACTTGAAGGGCCAAAAACGGGCCGTGCCCTTAGGGCAGGAGAGACCATGGTAATGCCCGAAGACGTGAGGGCATCTTCCAGGATGCACGGACATTGCAGTCATCAGCCGTTGACCAGCTCGACCAAGGGGACATCCGGGACGCCGCGGAGAAGGCCTGGGGCGCCACCAAGAGGGCCGCGGATGCGTTGGTCTTGGCCAGGACCGGGGAACTTGATGAGGATTGACGGATGCCTTATCCGAGCCAGGTCCGCGCGGACTCCTCGGCCGGAAGAGTTGCCAAGCCGTAATCCCTTTCTGTTAGCTGCACTTCCAAACCAACGGAGGAACTAAATGCACAGGTTCGTTAAGGCAACACCTCTGATCCTGGTCATTGTCCTGCTGGTGAGCGTCTCCACCGGCGTATCCGGACCCGCGGCCACCGCGTACGCCGATTCCGCTGACCGGGACGCCCTGGTTGCCCTCTACAACGCCACCGCTGGGGCAAACTGGGTGAACAACACCCGCTGGCTGACCGCCGCGCCCATCGGGGAATGGCACGGGGTAACCACGGACGGTGATGGCCGTGTTGTCAGGGTGTCCATCTGGAACAACCAGTTGACTGGGTCGATCCCTGGGGAGTTGGGCAGCCTCTCCAATCTGGAAAGGCTGTCCCTCAGCTTCAACGAGTTGACCGGGACGATCCCAACAGAGTTGGGCGGCCTCTCCAACCTGGAATCCCTGGACCTCAGCAGTAACGAGTTGACCGGGACGATCCCTGCGGGGTTGGGCAGTCTCTCCAACCTGGAAAGTATGTCCCTCAGCAGTAACGAGTTGACTGGGTCGATCCCTGCAGAATTAGGCGGCCTTGCCAACCTGAAATCCCTGTACCTCAGCTTCAACGAGTTGACCGGGATACCTGTGGAGTTGGGCAGCCTCTCCAATCTGGAAAGGCTGTCCCTCAGCTTCAACGAGTTGACCGGGACGATCCCAACAGAGTTGGGCGGCCTCTCCAACCTGGAATCCCTGGACCTCAGCAGTAACGAGTTGACTGGGTCGATCCCTGCGGGGTTGGGCAGTCTCTCCAACCTGGAAAGTATGTCCCTCAGCAGTAACGAGTTGACTGGGTCGATCCCTGCGGAATTGGGCGGCCTTGCCAACCTGAAATCCCTGTACCTCAGCTTCAACGAGTTGACCGGGATACCTGTGGAGTTGGGCAGCCTCTCCAATCTGGAAAGGCTGTCCCTCAGCTTCAACGAGTTGACCGGGACGATCCCAACAGAGTTGGGCGGCCTCTCCAACCTGGAATCCCTGGACCTCAGCAGTAACGAGTTGACTGGGTCGATCCCTGCGGAATTGGGCGGCCTTGCCAACCTGAAATCCCTGTACCTCAGCAGTAACGAGTTGACTGGGTCGATCCCTGCGGAATTAAGCGGCCTTGCCAACCTGAAATCCCTGTACCTCAGCTTCAACGAGTTGACCGGGTGCATCCCGGCGGGACTGCGGGATGTTGAGAACAATGACCTTGATCGTCTCGGTCTACCCGACTGCGTTGGGGTGACCGGGCCAAGCGCGCCGCAGAATCTGACGGCCACGGCCAACGGACAGACTCAGATCGACCTGTCGTGGAGCGCGCCTTCCAGTGACGGTGGGGCGGCCATCACCGGCTACCGGGTTGAAGTCTCGACGGACCGCACGGCCTGGACCGACCTGGCCGCCAACACCGGCTCCACCAGGACCAGCTATTCCCACACCGGCCTTACCGCGGGCACCACCCGGCACTACCGGGTTTCGGCCATTGACTCCGGCGGCCCGGGCCACCCTTCGAACGTGGCCAGCGCCACAACGACGGAGGCCCCGGCCGAACCATGCCTTGAGATTGAGTCTTTGGGAGCGCTGACCGTGCCGGCAACCAAGATGGACGTCTGGGGCGATGACTGCGATTCTGAAGCCCGGCCCGGCAGCTACGCCCGCTACTACAGCTTCACCCTGGCCGAGGCTGGGCAGGTGGAGATTAACCTGACCTCCAGCGCGGATCCCTACCTGGCGCTGCGGCAAGGAGAGGGCAGAGATGGCGTGGTGGTGGTGGAGAACGACAACGTGGGGAGCCGGAACTTCAACTCGTCCATCAACCGGGTGTTGGCTGCCGGCGCCTACATCGTCGAAGCAACGACCTACTTCGCCGGGCAAACCGGGGATTTCACCCTGTCGGTGCGGCCGTTGCAAGAGACGGAGGACCTGGGAGACCTGACAAGGTCGGTCGACCGCAGCAACAGCATGTGGACCAGTGACCACGAGTCTACTCAACAAATGGGAAGCTACGCGCGGTCCTACGCCTTCACCCTGACGGCGGCCACGCACGTGGTCATCAACCTGACCTCTCCCGAGGACCCCTACCTGTTCCTGCTGGATACCAATGGAGCAGTGGTCCACGAGAACGACAACGTGACGACCCGGAATCTCAACTCCCGGATCGACGAGACGATTCCGGCTGGGACTTACACCATCGAGGCCACGACCTACTTCCCAGCGCGTGCCGGGACGTTCCACCTGAGCATCGGTTACTTTGGAGCATCGGGAGGTTAGCGGATTGGACGGGGTCAGAATTGTAACTCCGCTCCCAAGACATTGGGGGCAACGCCGGCAGGGATGCTGCGGTGACGACTTAACGTAACGGCGGTTGACCGAACCAAACCAGGGGAACCGGGACCACGGGGGAACATGACCAACAGAAGCTTGCTGCTGGGCCGGTCCAAGCCCAGCGAGAAGCTGACCAGGGAAGAGATAGCCGCCCTCGACAAGGTGCCCCTGCCTCCCGCGCCGGCGGCGAAACCGACTGGGAAGAAGGGCGGTGGCCTGCAGCGGAAGGTTCTGTGGTTCAGCCGCCACTACCTGCGTTCAAAAGGCCCATAGGACGCTCTCAAGTACCAAAAGGGCAGGGAATACTCCAACGGCCCTAAACGCACCCAGGGCTGTCCCCCGCGGAAATTCCGCCCTTCTGCGGCACCGGCCGCCGCCGACCAACGGGACGGCCGGTTCTCAAAGGAGACCCAGACCGCCGCCGCCGTCGTTCATGCGAAAGCAGAAACCCCAAAAAGCGTGCGCGACAAGGAAGTTAGCCCCGTTTTGCGCTTACTGGATTCCCGCTTTCGCGGGAATGACGGCATTTGTGAATTCGCTCTAGTACCGCGTCAGGGTGAAACCGATGGATAGATACGGCGAAGCTTATGCCGGGCATCGGTGGTGGAGAAGCTCCAGTCGATGGTTGCCTCAGCCTGATTACGCTCGATCTCCAATGCCGCGATTTCGCGCTTAAGCGACACTTCATCTTCAATGCGGCGATTCAAACATTGGTTGCTGAAGACGCTGAACTCGATCTCCGCCATGTTGAGCCAGCTCCCATGTTTGGGAGTATAGTGAAACTCCAGCCGTTGGATCACCCGTCTGGCTTCCTTTGGCTCGAAGGCCTCGTACAGGGAGGCGGGTCTATGGGTGTTCAGGTTGTCCAGCACCACTCGGATCCTCTCCGCCTCGGGGTAAGCAGCATCCCCCAGCCAGCGCATCTGATGGGCGAAGTCGGTCATGGTGCGACGCTCGGTCACTGCCACATGCCTCCAGCCCGCCAGCGGCTCACAGGTCATGAACAAGTTCCGGGTCCCGTTGCGCTGGTACTCGTAATCAAACCGCTCCCGCCGGCCCGCCTTGGCCGGGATGGGCGCCCGCTTCTCGGCCACCAACTGCTTGGAGGTCTCGTCGAAACAGACTACGGGCCGCTGGGGGTCATAGGGTTCCGCATAGAGGTCCAGCACGTCCTCCATGCGGGCCACGAACTCGGCGCTCACCTTGGGGATGCACCACTCCTTCTTCCGCCACGGCTTGAGTTCGTTTTTTTCAGCACCTGCCTGACCGTCTCCCGGGAGATGGAGTCGGTCAACTCCAGCTTCACCGCCTGGTCGGCCAGCAATCGCAAGGTCCAGCGGGTGTGCCCTTCCGGGGCTGCGCTGCAGGCCACGGCCACCAGGTGGGCTTCCTGCTTTCCATCGAGTTTACGCCGTTGTCCCGGCCGCGGCAGGTCATTGAGGGCCCGCTGCAACCCGCCTTCCACGAAGCGCTGGCGCACCCGGCCGACCGTGGAGGGGCCGACCAGCAGAGCTTCGGCCACCTGCTGGTCGGTAAGGCCTTCATCGGCCTTGCACAAAATGAGGCACCGCTTCACTTTACGCCCCGAGGATTGGCCGCGCCGGGTGATACCCAGCAAATGTTCCCGCTCATCTTGGGTCAAGTTCACTCGGTATAGCTTGGCCGGCATTCCCCACGCCTCCCCACAATCAAAGAATGCCACCACTATATCAATTCTTATATTTATCAAAGGCTTTGTTGAATGAATGGGAGGTGGTGTTAAGCTGGAGGCATGAAGCGAAGACAGCAAGCCTCCAAAGCTCGTCCCAAGAAAAGCGCCAGCACCAGGAAATCCCAGTATCGGATACGTAACTGGCATGACTACAACGAAAGTCTGGTCCAGCGGGGTTCAATAACCCTATGGACCAGCGAAGAGGATATTCGGGCCTGGAAGCCCGACGGCCCCCGAAAGCGGGGTGGACAGGTTCAGTATTCCGACGGAGCAATCCAGTGCCTGTTGATGGTGCGCAGCGTCTTTCATTTGACCCTGAGGGCTACCGAAGGGTTTCTCCGGTCCTTGTTTCACTTGCTGGAGTGGGAGTTGCCGGTGCCGGACTATACCACCCTCTGCAAGCGCGCCAAGCGCCTGGGGGTTTCCTTGGGCAGGAAAGCTGCTGGGCCCTTGCATCTGGTCCTGGACAGCACCGGGCTGAAAGTCTTTGGGGAGGGAGAATGGAAGGTGCGTCAGCATGGCTATACCAAACGGCGCACTTGGAGGAAGCTCCATCTGAGCGTGGACAGTGAAACCCAGGAGATCCAGGCCGTGGTGCTGAGTGAGGCCAGCCTGGACGATGCAGGAGCGGTGCCCGAGCTTCTGGACCAGAGCACCGAGTCAGTGGAGCAGATGAGTGGTGATGGGGCCTACGACAAAAGGAAGGTATATGAGGGCTGCGCTGCCAGAGGTATCAGGCGGGTAGCAATTCCACCTCGAAAGGATGCCCGTATCTGGCAGCATGGGAACTGTGCTGCCCCGCCCCTGGTGCGGGACGAGAACCTGAGGAGGATTCGGAAGGCAGGACGCAAGCGGTGGAAACAAGAGTCGGGCTATCATCGGCGTTCCCTGGCCGAGACTGCCATGTTTCGGTTCAAGACCATCTTTGGTCCCTATCTTCAGGCCAGGAAGCTACCGCAGCAGAAGGTGGAAGCCAAGGTAAAGTGTGCCGCTTTGAACCGGATGACCCACTTGGGAATGCCCGATAGCTATCGAGTAGCATAGCTCGATTCAAAGGGTGTTGGGGCATTTCATGTGCTGCCAATATTCATGCAACAAAGCCTTTATCAAATATAGCCGGACGCGGTACTAGTCCAGCCCCACCCGCCGCAGCGTGTATGCATCCCCGGCCATAATCTCCGCAATCCTCGGCGGCAGGCCGCGAAAATCATCGGTCGCCGCCGAGATCAACCTTCCGGTCAGGGCCCCGCTTTCGTATGAGGCCAGCCACACTGCCAGCTCCGCGCACTCGTCTATGGACGCGCCGCCGCCCGACGTTACCCACAGCCCGAGCTGGTGGATGAAGTCGGCGCCCGCTTGGGCGGCTTCCTCGGTCATCTTGTCCCACATACTTGTATGAACCGAGCCCGGCCCGAGGGCGTTCACCGTAATTCCCTTGCCTTCCAGTTCCTGGGCCAACACTTCGGTAAGCCGTACCACCGCCGCTTTGCTGGAGCAATAGGCCGACATATTGCTCCACGCATTGGTCGCCCCCGCGCCCGATAGGTTGATAATCTTTCCTCCTGACTGTCCCAGCATTGCGGGGATAACAGCTCGACATACCAGGAAGGTGCCGGTGAGGTTGACGTTGATGGTGTTCACCCAATCGGCGATGTCGTTGCCCTGCAACGGGCCGATGGGGCCGGAGTTTCCGGCGTTGTTGACCAGCACATCGATACGCCCGAATCGCTCTACTACTCTATGGGCCAACCGTTCCGTGTCTTTCTGGCTGGTGACGTCGGTGCGGACGGCAATCGCTTCTGCGCCCAGCTCCGACACGGCGCTGACAGCCTCTTGCAGCTCGGATTCGCTGCGTGCGGCCAGCGCCAGCTTTGCCCCTTCGCGAGCATAGGCCAGGGCGATGGCCCGCCCAATGCCTCGCCCCGAGCCCGTAATGACTGCTACCTGACCATCCAATTTCATTGCGTAACCTCCTAGTATTACAACGACGGATTGCCAAATTTGATGTCTGACCCTTCATATTCGGCTACGAGCGAGCTATCGCGGTAGCTTCATAGCAGTACATTGCCAGGCTCAAATTGGTCACGAAAATCACCCTGCCAGATAAACCGTCGTTGTAATACTAGGCAGTACCCAATAGGGCGTGTCGACAATTGGAAAATCAACCCGTTGTTCCTGCACCAGCAGGAACCCAGAAAAGCCTCTGCGACAGGAACGTTGGCCCTGTTTTACGCTAGCTGAATGCCCGCTTCCGCGAGAATCACAGCATTTGTCAACACGCTCCTAATATTACAACGACGGTTCAAGGAGGGACGTGTGGGGAGGCACGAAGGGCGGCTCGGCGCTTGGCATGGGAGCGTCTGGCCCGCTCGTTGCATTCTTGCGTCTCCTCCAGCCACCGCAGCAGTTCAGCCGGCCCGAACCGTTCCCGGGGCAGCATCTCCCGCACCACCCGGTAGACCTGCGGTTTCGTGATCCGGGGCATCTTTTTCCCCCCAAGCCTGTTGCAGGCTCAGAAGAAACGCTCCGCCCAGCAGGCACAGGGCCACGTGATGATGCCATCCCGCCCAGGTGCGGGTCTCGTACTCGTCCAGCCCCACGTCGCTCTTCTCCGTCTCGAACTCCGTTTCTATGCGCCACCGGGAGCCACCCACGTATGCCAGGGTCTCCAGGGGAGTATCCCCGGGAGCGTTGGACAGGTAGTAGCGGGGCTCGCTGCCGTCCAGGTTCCGGCGGTAAATGGCCCAGTGGATTTCGCCAGGCTTCCGCCTGCTGGTTGGACGCACCCTCTGAGCGCTGAACCGGTAGCTGCGGGGACCCTGGCTTCCCTCGGCCACCGTAATCTCACGCCAGGCCTCCTCCGGCAATTCATCACTGCGCTCCTCCATGGTGCGCCGCTGCCCGCCCACCAGCCTAGGCTTGCGGGGACGCCCGATCCCCTGATGCTCCGGACTGGTCCAGACTGGCTCCAGCGGCCAGACCGTGGTGCCGCCGGGAACGTCCAGCACGTAGCGCATCCCCAGAGCCGCCAGTCCCTCCCGGAAGGACGGAGACATCCCGAAGGCGTCGTCCCCGGCAACCCATCCGGCCCTCAGATGTCCCCGCTCCAAGGCCCGCTCCACCATCTTCAGCGCCAATTGGGTCTTCGACCGGTAGCCCTGCCTCTCCTCCGGAACCCCCGCCGCCTCACACCGGTCTTTGTCCGAGGTCCAGCTTTCCGGCAGATAAAGCCCTTTGTCCACCAAGGCCCGTCCCAGCGGGCTGACATAAGCCAGGAACATTCCGGCCTGGCAGTTGGCCACCTTGCCCAGTCTCCCGCAGTACTGACGGGCCACTCCCACGGACTTCCTGCCCTGCTTCGGGAAGTCGCTGCCGTCCAGCACCCACACCGCATCCGGATGTCCAAGCCGGGGTCCCAAGTACTCTTGAAGGCGTCCTATGACTGTGTCGTCATCCCAGGGGGATTCAGCGAGAAACCGCTGCATCACCCTGGCTGACGCCGGAACCGCCTCCGACAGATTCTCGGCGTTGCGCCGCTCCCCGGATTGCACCAGCAGGGCCTGGAGATAATGGCGGCTGTGGTCCCGCGTCTCCCGGCGGCCAAACAGCGGAGCGAAGTAAGCGTGAAAACCCTGAAAGGCCCCGTACACCTGCTCGAAAACCGCAGCATCCACTCCCCTGCCTCACTTGCCCAAGCCTTCCCCAACTACCCCGTCATCCTATCATGCCAACCGTCGTTGTAATACTAACGGATGTAACCCAGCACACCAAGTATCCAACCTTCCACTTGTATCTTCGTTTTGGAGGGAGCAATCTTCCTCCAAAGGTCCGGAGCGCGGCAGACCGCTGTCCACTGGGTCTCATCAGGCCGTGCTAAACCCGAATCCACCGAAGGAGGGCGTCGGGTCAGCGTCCTGAAGTGGCCAAAGGGTGCTCCTCTGAATCTGGGATAATGGTTTTGTAACAGCAAACCGGTCCCAGAAAAGGAGCACCCAATAGATGCTACCACGCCGCCACCCCGACCGCATCCGTATCGCCTTCGACGACCACCGCCTGGTGACCAACGCTGGGCTGCTCCTTCCGGCCACCCTGGCCCGGCACCTGGGCCTGCCCGAACTGGTACAGGAGCACCTGGACTTGGGCGAAGCGCCGGGCCGGGCCAACACCGGAGACAAGATCATGACGCTGGTGTCCTCCGCTCTGGCGGGCGGCGACTGCATCGACGACGCCGATGTGTTGCGCACTGGCAGGACGGCCTGCGCTCTCGGCTGCGTAGTCAAGGCGCCCTCCACCCTGGGCACTTTCCTGCGCAGCTTCAGGTGGGGCCACGTCCGTCAGTTGGACCGGGTGAGCCGCGAGCTGCTGGCCCGGGCCTGGCAGGCGGGGGCCGGACCCGGCGACGCGCCATTCACCATCGACCTTGATTCGACGATCTGCGAGACTTACGGACTGGCCAAGGAGGGCGCCCGCCACCACGGCTATACCGGTGCACGGGGCTATCACCCACTGCTGGCCGTCGCCGCCGGAACCGGCGACGTGCTGATGGCCCGGCTGCGCGAGGGCCGGTCCAACACCGCCCGGGGCGCCGCCCACTTCCTGCGTGAGACGGTGAGCCGGGTTCGCTGCGGCGGGGCCAGCGGGCAGCTCACCATGCGTGCCGACAGCGGCTTCTATACCCACGCCGTGGCCGCCGTCTGCCGCCGGATGGACGTCCGCTTCTCCATCACCATCCGCCAGCACAAAAGCCTGCACAATCTCATCGAGGCGATACCCGAAGATGCCTGGACGCCGATTCCTTACTGGATGGACGGCGCCGCCGATGTGGCCGAAACCACCTACACCCCCTTCCAGAGCGAGCCGGATGCCGCGCCGGTGCGGCTCATCGTCCGGCGGGTGAAGCCGGCGCCCGGTTCTCAACTGGCTCTCTTCGCCACCTACAGCTATCACGGCTTCATCACCGACCGGGACGGAGAGACCCTGGAACTGGAGGCCGACCACCGCCGCCACGCCGAGATCGAGAATGCGATACGCGACCTCAAGTACGGCGTCGGGCTGAACCATCTCCCCTCGGGCCGCTTCGCTGCCAACGGCGCCTGGCTGGCGGTACAGGTGATGGCCCACAACCTGGCCCGCTGGACCGCCCGCATCGGCCTCGGTGAGCGGATCGTGACCACCAAGACCCTCCGGCGGCGGTTCTTCGCCCTGGCCGGACGGCTCACCCGCTCGGCACGCCGGATCACCCTGCATCTTCCCAAGCGCTGGCCCTGGGAGGAGCAGTTCAGCCGCGCCCTGGCCCGACTGCGAGCCATTCCACTCCCAGCCTGACGGCGCCCGTCCGCCACTGACCCGCCAGCCAACCCAACGTCCCCGCAAACTCGCGCCAGCCCAGTCCGCGAGCGCCTCTTGCCGTGTCCTATCCCGCCATCTCGCTCGCCACAGCCACTGCAGGCCGACATCGGCGCCCCCCAAAGCGCCTGCAGACCGCCGCCAACCTCCCATCTACCCGAATTCCAGCCCGGATTATCGCGCCTGTAACTCCCTCACCCCCTTCCGCTGTCCTCACGCCGTCCATCCCTGTCCATCGGTGGATTCGGGCTAAAGCGAGAGTCGGCGCGCTCCTCCACTATCGAGCCCGAACGGTTGCCGGGGCAAACAAGCCCGTATCTTGCAAGTGAGGGACACACGGTCAGGAGGAAGAAGCGATGGAGCAGGAAGCCACCTATGTTGGCATCGACGTTGCCAAATCCCGGGTGGACGTGGCGGCTCGCCCCGCCGGCGACGTCTGACATGTCGATACGAGTCCGGCATCGCGTCGTTGATGGCCCGACTGCAATCCCTGAATCCGGCGACAGTGCTGTTGGAGGCCACCGGAGGCATGAAGGTGCCGCTGGTAGCAGCACTGGCCGCGGCATCATTGCCCGTTGTCGTGGTCAACCCCCGCCAGGTCAGAGACTTTGCCAAGGCTACTGGCAGGCTGGCCAGGACGGACGCGTTGGATGCCCGCGTCTGGCCCAGTTTGCTGAGGCGGTCCGTCCGGCTTTGCGCCCCTTGGTTGTGACCGGCGGGGCATAATCGCACCGCCAGGAGGGCCCAACGATGCCGCAACCCAGTCTACCCCGGGCCATCCCCGGGGACAATCCCCGCACTCGCACCGTCACCGGTCCCACGGCCCGCGCCATTGCCGAAAGGATCCCTGAGAGCCGCCAGGATGGCCAAGGCTGGCGACTGCGCGGCATTTGCCACGGCCACGGGCGACGTCCCGGACTCCTCGTCTTTGCAGATCTGCGACTGCACCGCCCCTGAGGGCGGTCTATGGGTGAAATGCTGGGTCAGCTGCAACCGCCGGACCATCATCGCCGCCCTCGAGGATGCCACGGTCTGGAGCATCTGGAACGCCAGGGAGGACTTCCGACTGGGTGTCAAGGGCAGCGGGATGTTGGTAACAGTTCAGATTTGGTGAGATGAATTGGTTTCAGCCAACTGCGACTTTTTTTCAGGGGGTTTGGGGGATGAATCCCCCAACGTAACCCAACCCCCATATTCCGTCATCAGCCACTCCGCTCCCCTCAACCCTGAACTGTTACGGATGTTGGGCCATCGGGGCGGCGCAAGTCAGGCAACCCCGCCTCCGTCTGCAGAACCCTAACCTGCCAGGACCGCCGGTTCCTCCAACACATCGAGAACGGCCTGCGCGCAATACACTCGATTGCGCCGGCCCTCCCCGACCTGAGCGACGACACCCGCCGCCTCCAGTCGGCCAATGGCCCGCTGGGCAGTCGTGAACGCCACCTCCAGCCGGCCGGCCAGGCCCCCCACCGTCCAGAAGGGATTCTCGGCAAAGAGGTCCAGCGCCCTTTCCGGAAGGCGGGACTGACCGCGGGCCAGCCCCTGCTTCCATTGGGAGAACAGGTCGTCGATACGCTGAATCCGGTCCACGGCATCTTCGGACTGGAGAACGACCCCTCTCAGGAAATAGGTCAGCCACTCCTCCCATTCTCCCCGCTCCGTCACACCGAGGAGGCGCGCGTAGTATTCCTCCCGCGTGGCCTCGAAGTAGGCGCTCAGATAGAGCAGGGGGGAGGGGAGGACACCCCGTTCGACCAGCAGCAGCGTGATGAGCAGGCGTCCCACCCGGCCGTTCCCGTCGAGAAATGGGTGGACCGCCTCGAACTGGGAGTGGGCCAGAGCGGCGTGGACCAGCGGCGGCAGGGTGTCGTCATGCAGGAACCGCTCCCAGTCGCCGAGGCATGTCATGAGTTCCGAGGGCGGCGGCGGGACATAGGTGGCGTTGTCCAGCGTGCATCCGGGCGGTCCGATCCAATTCTGGCTGCGCCGGAACTCCCCGGGCGTGGCCACGTCGCCCCGAACGCCCCGCGTCAGGTGTTCGTGCATCTCGCGCACCAGGCGCAGCGACAGGGGCAGGGTGTCCAGCCGTTCCAGAGCGTACTCCAGGGCAGTCACATAGTTGCCCACCTCCCGCAGGTCGGCAGGGCTTCGCTCCACGGCCGCTCCGGCCTCGGCGGCCAGCAACTCGCCCAGGGTCGCCCGGGTTCCCTCGATGCGGCTGGACAGAACGGCCTCCTTGCGGACGAAGGGCCGCATCAGGATGTGGGGATTGGGCAAGCGCCGTCCCTCGCCGGCAAGCCTGCCGACGGCCCGGTCGGCGGAAGAAAGGTTGATGGTGAGTTCCTGTTCCCACGCCAGGGGCGGCGGGAGGGGGGCCGGCACAAAGGCCCGATAGCCGCCCGGGCAGTTCACCAGATGACCATGAGGCTGGCGCTTTGGTTCAGACGGAGACGCCACGTTGTTCCTTATTAGCGGAGATGAGAATAGCCGAGGCTCTTATTATCGGGTTATACCCACTTCGAAAACAAGCGTGGATTGCCGTAGGGATCACCTCGCAGTTGCGGAAATACGGGTATTTCCGCAACCAAAGGGACCAAGATAGGCCTGCCCATCCCGGTTTTCACGCTCATCCGGGTTGTCCTCGGGCCCCCTGGTTGGCGCACTTGGTTGCGGAAACTCCCGTCATAAGGCGGTTCCATGCCGAGAAAACCCCAGAAATTGCCTGACTACTTCACCGCCGAGGAGACCCAGGCGCTGGTTGCCGCAGCACCTTCCTACCAGGTGCGCATGGCAATGCGGGTGATGCTCCGGACCGGGCTTCGGGTCGGCGAGTGCCTCTCCCTGCGGCCTGCAGACCTGCGGCTCTCCCAGGACCCGCCGATCATCAGCCTGAGGCCGGAGGTCACGGGCAACAAAGCCAAGAAGGGCAGGGAGGTCCCCATCCCCGCGGACTTGGTGGAGTCCCTGGGTGACCTGGCGTCGGTCCACGCCAAGGACAGAACCAGGCCGCTCTTCGACATCAGCCGCCAGTGGGTCAGCAAGTCCATGAAAGAAGCGGCATTGGAGGCGGGGGTTGACCCGGCCCGGGCCCATCCCCATGCCCTGCGGCACACCTACGGGCGGAACGCCGTCCTGACGGGCGTCCCGACGCCGGTGCTGCAGTCCTGGCTGGGAACCGGTCCCTGTCACAGACCGAGCGGTACGTGACGCTGGCCGGCGGACACCACGACTGGGTGAAGAGGCTGTGAGGGAAACATGAGTCATCCCGAATTTTAGGAACCGAGGAAGCTGGTCTGGAAAACGGCTGAAATAAGAAGCCCCCTTCTGGTGGAGTGGGAGTGTCCAAACTCCAAACCACCGAGGGGGTTTTCATATGTTGCAGGAAGGGGAGGGGCGGAAACAAGCCCAGCAGGTAGCGGGTTTATTGGAAATATTTCTCGGCCCGTTGGAGCAGTGGCTGGATGAGCAGATAGATCGGCGACTGGTACGTACCTTCTTCCTGGCGCTGGCCGCCATGGTCCGCCTGCGCCACAACCGCTCGGGGTTGCTCTTGAGCGAGTTGGGCGCCCACATCATTTCACCCGACCGTGCGCCAGCGGGCACCAAGCGGCTGAGCAATTTGTTGCGCTCTCCCCGGTGGTCCCATAACCTCCTGGAGAGGTTCCTTTGGCATCGAGCAGACCAGAACCTGATCCAATTGCAGGAACGGGACGAACTGGCGCTGGCCATCTGGGACGAGAGCGTGCTGGAGAAGCCGGAAAGCATTGCCCTGGAGGGGTTGTGCCCGGTCCGTTCCAGCAAGGCCGCCCGCCTCAAGCGCATCAAGCCCGGCTATTACAATCCCCCAGGCGGCCCACCCGTATTCGTACCCGGCCTGCAATGGCTCACGGTGATGGTGGCGGGGATGCAGGGGCCTCCTAACTTGGCTGCCATGCGCTGGTGGACCAGCCGCGGCCAACTGGCCAGCCACCGGCGGGAGCAGATGACGGCATTGCTTGCCCAATGCGCTAGGCGGTGGCAGCGACGCGTGGTCCATGTCTTCGACCGGGGCTTCGCTGGCGCACCCTGGCTCAAGGAACTGACCGAACACCAAGTGCGCTTCATCGTGCGCTGGCCCACCCGCTATCACCTGGCCGATGCCAGGGGTGAGCGCCCCGCCTGGCAGATCACCCGTGGCAAACGCTCCCAGGACCACCGCCAGGTCTGGGACCTGCACCGACGCCAATATCGCAAAACCGGCATCGTGGCCGTCCCAGTGCGACATCCCCATATGGAAGATGCTCTTTGGCTGGTGGTCTCCCGACCCGGCAAAGGCCGCAAGCCCTGGTACCTGCTGACCAACCAGGAACTCAACGCCACCGATGACGCTTGGCGGGTGGTCTTCGCCTACGCCCGCCGCTGGCAGGTGGAGATGTGCTACCGAGCCTGCAAGACCGACCTGGCCATGGAGAGCCCCCGGCTTTGGTTCTGGGAGAACCGGCTCAAGCTCCTGCTTATGGTCAGCCTGCTTTACTCTTTCCTCCTGACCCTGCTGGACCCACGCTGCCAACCTCTGCTGCAAGACCTGTTACGAAATTGGTGCCATAGAACTGGAAAGCGGTACCGCGACGCCGCAATACCGCTTCCTCGAATCAGGTCAGCCTTGAGCGCTTTGTGGCTCTTCTACCCGCCAACCTTCTCCATTTGTGCCAAAAATTCGGGATGACTCATGTTTGGAAGGAGCGAACCATGACCAACGAAGAGAAGGACTTGCTCGTTGCCTATCTTGTCGACGCCGGCGAGATCGACACTGACGGCGACGTCGAGCAGCAGTTCCTGGACTGGTACCAGGTCCGCGACCAGGTGGCGTCCGGTGAAGCCCACTACAAGGCCATCCTGGAAGCGGCCAGGGTAAGGCAGCGTGGCCTCGAGCGGGGGGTGGGCGTGGATTCTCCCTCACCGTCCGCGCGCCAGGGCGTCTGCCGACCACGGCACTCCCTGCGGTTGCTACGCCGAAGGGCACGTTGCCGGCATGGCCGCGGGCTACGCCAAACGCCGCAACGATCCCCTGGAAGACCTGACGGAGGTCCGCAGGGGCCTGGACACGTCAACTAAACCAATACCACGGTGGGATGTGCATTTCGGTATCTTGAAGATGACCGTAAGGATTCCACGGTTCCTCGCATCACCGCCAGGCCCTAACTGGGTGGCCACCGACAATGTGGTCTAGCGAAGCGATATGTACATTTCACCTTGGCTTTAGTTTAGTCGGCGCAGTGGCTATAACGGCGGCCCCATGCTATCTGCCCCGCTTCTGCCGGCGTAAGGGGCGAGTGTCACCAAAATGCGGCCGGCCGCGGGTCAGCCAAGAAGCCGCGGCGGTAGGGTGCAATTGCCGCCGCCATTCCCATCAGGAGTTTCCGACAATGACCACCCCGCCCGAAACCGTTGAAACCTTCTTATCGAGGCAATACGCATTCTCTATACCTGCCATCGTCACACCCATGCCGATGAAGAATTCTCCATCCTGCCGGACCGTCTGCTTGACCAGAACAGTGCCGTCCGCGTAAGGAGGGTATACCCGTTCGTCCCAGACCATCCCCTCGCGAACGGCCACGCGCTCGTAGGTGACATCGTTTCCATATTTGTCCCGAACGCAGCAGAAGGAGACGTTGCTGAACCGGTGTGAATTCCTTGGTATAGCAGTACCCTTTAATCCTGGAAGATTCCCTTAGGAGCATAGATCCAGCCCTCTAACTTGGCAGCCTCGATTTCCTCGGACGAGGGAATGGACTTGCGGGGAGCTATGAATCGCCGCGACTTGTCCTTGGCTCACATGGCTGCTCCGACAGCGGCTACCAAGACCACACCGTCAGTCAACCGTGGTTGCCCGCGGTCGACGCTACCTGGATAACTTGGGCCCCCGCGGCTTCGGCGAACAGATCGACCGTCTCAGGGTGGCAGGTGAAGACCAGAACCTGGTTGGTCTCGGCAAGGGTGGCGAAGGCCTCGGCGGCCAGTCGGGCACGCTCTGGGTCGAAATTTACCAGCACTTCGTCGACAACCACAGGCAGGCGCTCGGCGTGCTCGCCGAATTCCCGTACCAAGCCGAAACGTAGGGCCAAGTAAAGCTGTTCCCGTGTTCCCCGGCTGAGCTCCTGGGGCTGCTTGCCACCGCTGGTGGCATCCATGATGGTGACGGCCTGTTCCCCGATGGGGACGGACAGCCTTGGATACCGCTGGCCGGTGATGTGGGAGAAGAAGTCCTGGGCGTGCTGTACCACCTTGGGTTGCCGCTCGATCTCGAATTTCTGACGGGTTCTGTCCAACAACTCCTCAGCCATGGTCAGCCGTGACCACGCCCGGGCGGAGTCCCGCAGCTGCTCCAACAGAGTGCTCCGCCGCATCCGCAGCCGGGAGGACTCCTCCTCTCCCGTGAGCCGCTCCAGTTCATTTTCTATGCGTCCGCGCTCCTCCTGGAGTCCACTGCGGGTTTCCTCCACCTCGCGCAACCGTTCCGATACCGTATTGGATTCTTCGTTCATCTGGATTTGGTCGGTGCCGGCCAGTTGTTCCCGGAAAGCATCTAACCTATCACCCGGACCGCTCAGACGCTCCATGCTGCGTATCAGTTCGTCCCGTCGCCGTTCGAATTCCAGTCTGCCCTCATGGGCGCGGGCCCGGACACGAAAGTCCTCCGGGTCGTCCGTGCCGCCGAAGGACAGGAAGTCGTCCAGTTCCTTCTGGGCCTGTCCCAGCCGCCGTTCCCGGTCCTCCGCGAACCGTTGAGCTGCGTCCTGCTGCTCCTGGGCCGCCTCTCGTCGGGACTGCGCTTCCCTGGCCTCGTCCATCCGACTGATGAGCGTGTCAGCCACTGCTGCCGTCTGGCCCCAATTGCCGGCAGGAAGGGGGATCTCATGGGTAACGGCCAGGGGCTCGACTTTCTGGTGGAACTGCTCGATGTCCTTCTCGATGGCAGCGACTCTGTCCCTCATCCGACGGGTTTCCACCAAAGCGCCCCGGGCCGCATCGACACGGGCGAGGAAGGTGGTCACGGTGTCAGGTGTCAGGGCATCGTTCAGTTGGCGGTCCTGCAACCACTGCCGCCATTCCCGGTGGGCTTCCTGATCCGACTCCACCGCACCCTCCTGTTCTTTGGCCGTATCTGCGCGGCGCTGTTCCTGGAAACGCTCCCGCCGGGAGGATTCCTCCAGCCTGGTGTTGGCGGACTCCCACACCCCCAACTGGGCACGGAGCACCTCCAGGCCGGCTTCCGCCGAGTCCAGGGCCGCTCCATCCGGCTGTCCTGTAAGACCAAGAGGCGCGGCCGCCTCGATCAGTGCCTGTCGGGACCTTTCCGCCGACGCTTCGGCTTCAGCGGTCTGCTGGCCCAGGGGAGACGTTACCGGTGAGGTGGTGCGAGAAGGACCGGTCCTCCCCCTGACCCATAGGGCAACGGCAACGGCTATTAGCACCAGACCTGCGCCGATGCCCATGGGAAGCCCTGCACCGCCGAGGATTATCCCGATCCCGGCCAACGCTGCGCCGGCAATGGCGAGCAAGATCAGCACCTCTGGAGGGAGTGCCCACGAGGTGTCGTGACGGGACTCCGTGCCGGATGTCAGAACGCTGTGCTGGCCCCGGAGGTTTTCGTGGTTCTGTCTCATCCTCTCGTATTCGGCCAGACGTCCCTTGGAGGTGCGAAGCGCGTCCTGACGGTCCATCAACCCGGCGGCGTCCATAGACGGAGGTTCCGGGGGCAGTTGTTCCCGGGCCTCCTGGCTCTCCAGCTGACGATCGAGCAGCGTGCGCCGTTCCTGCTCCAAGCGAAGTTCCGCCTGGAGCAGACGTTCTCCGCTTCCGGTCATGCGTTCCTTCCAACCGGCCACCAGGTTCCGGACCACCAGGGACGTGTCGAAGGCCTCCAGGTCCCCTTCCCCCCATTGGTGTCCCAAGTCAGCCAGGCTCGTGGCAAGGTCGGCTTCCATATTCCCCAGTTCGGCCTGGCGCTCGGGAAGGTCGTGAACCGAACCATCGAAGCTGTCACGTCCTCGTCGGATTTCTTCAACCCGGCCCGCAGCTCCCAGGAGAGGCTCACCCGTGATGACGGCGGCCGTTGCCTCAGCGGCGATCCGCAGATGCTCCGATGCCTCCTCAGAATCGGCCTTAGTCTGCCGTACCCGCTCCTGGAGAGCTTCCAGCCTCGGGATGGCGTCAACAGGAAATTGCTCGTAGGCGGGAAGGGATTTCAGTTGGGCCTTGCAGTTGTTCAACTCCACCCAATCTTCCCATCCCGTGATGAGGTTCCAGAGCTCGGCCTGGCGGATGTTAAACTGGGAGCGTTCCATGGCCTGGGCCTGGAGTTCCGCGTCGATCTCGGCCCTGCGTGACGTCAGGATCGCATACTGGTCGGCGTTCCTCTCCGCCGCCTGCAGTTGCTCATCAATCTCCCGGAGCGAGGCAGCCAGTTTGACAACCTCCTGACTTCTGCCGGTGGGAAGGAAAATTTCCTTCCGCCGAGCAGCCAGGCGCTGGCTGAAGGCGGACAGGCCGGGCACGCCCTGGCCTGCACTGTAGATGGCTTCGCTGACCGAGGAGTCATCCAGCAACCCCACCTGCTGGAGTTCGTCGATGCCGAAGGCAAACACGTTGGTGAACACGGCCTGGGTGGCCTGTGCGGTGATTCGGGGTATAAAATCGGTCGGGTCGACGGGATTTACCAGCACCGTCCCTCACAGCCAACGGCCCGCCCCGTACCCCGACGTACCGCTCCAGTGTGTAGATCTGGCCATCGTCTCCCGACAGGCGTATCCTCCCACCGTGGCGGCCACCGGACAAAGGCGGGTAGTGCTCGTTGCGCCTCTGAATGGGAAAACCAAAAAGAACGGTCCGGATAAACGCCAAGAGAGTGCTCTTCCCCACTTCGTTGGGGCCATAGAACACCGTGACCGGCCTTCCCTCGGGGGAGAAAGTGCGCTGGTGGAAGTGCCCAAACCCGTCCAGGTACAGTTCTTCCAACCTCATCAGCCTTCATCCTCCTCAACCAGAGCTGCCAGGCACTCATCCTCAGCAGCGGCCAGGAGACCCCTGATATCGTCGTCGGACGGCAGGGAGTCTCGCAGAAACTCCCTTAACCTTGCATGAGTGTACAAAGGTTGCAGCAGGCCACGCAGCTCGGCCACGGCGTCACCGTTTTCCCTCAACTCGCCGGCCAGCCGGGCCAGGTCCCCCACGAAGTCCTCCTGAAACGCAACCACCTCTCGGTCCACCGGGGAACCAGTATTCAGCCGGATCCCCTCGCACCAGAACCAGTTGCCCCGGCCAGTATAGTGGGCGTTGAGCTGTTCCCTGAGATCCTCTGCCGTGCTCTCGGAGCGAAGCCACCTGTGCAGCGCCCCCCGTCCGGCAAACTCTAGACGGGCAACCACCGAGCGGCCCTGCGCTTCGGCCAAGGCGTCCTCCGCCAGGTCGCTCACCGCGTGGATCAGGTCCTGTTCCGTTTCCAGGGGGCCGATGTCCAGCGAGAGCGTTTCCCACCGCACCACGTCCATCGGCCGAAAATCCAGCTGGGCCACGCCGTGGTCATCCACTTCCACCAAGTAGACCCCCCGGGCGCCTGGCTCATTTGGATGACGTCCCTGCGGGTTCCCGGGATACACGATCGCTGGCCCCGTTTCCCGCAGCGTCTGCCGGGTGTGGACGTGACCCAGGGCCCAGTAGTCGAACCCGGTGTTGGCCAGGTCGGATACCGTACAGGGAGCATAGGAGTCGTGGTCCCGGTTCCCTCCCACATTGGCGTGCAGCAGTCCGATGGTGAATCCCTGGCCCGGGCCGGTTTCGGCAAAGTGAGGCGTCAGGTTTTCTCGCACCTCCCGCGTTGGGTAGCTTACTCCGCAGACCGTCGCCCGCTTCGGCTCCTCTGGGAACACCGGGAAACCCTCCACCTCGGGTCCGAACCGTATACAGCCTGCCGGCAGGTCAATGCGAGCCTCCCATCCATCGAGGGGATCGTGGTTGCCATGGCATATGAAGGAGCGTATGCCGGCCCTTTCGAGCTGGGCCAGACCATCAACGAAGCGCAACTGGGCCCGGAGGCTCCGATCCGCTCCGTCGTAGATGTCGCCGGCGACCAGCAGGGCATCCACCTGCTCCTGCAGGCAAAGGTTGATGATGTTCTGGTAAGCGTCGAAGGTAGCACTGCTCAGGGTTTGGGCGACGTGGTCGGGAGCCTCACTGCGGATGCCGCGGAAGGGGCTGTCAAGGTGCAGGTCGGCCGCATGGACGAAGCGGAGTTTGGGCATGAGCATCTAGTCCTGTGAACGGAGATTAGAGGTTCGGTGAGCCAAGGCTAAGCTGGGCTACCGGATTCTACCGGTGTTTGCTCCAGAACGCACGGCTGGAATGACAGTTGGGCGTTCGGACCGAATCTTCCCGGAGAGGGGTTCAACGGTGAAAGCTTATCGTCTCCCGAGAGACTAACAACACTCCCTAGCATCCAGCCGAGCCAGGTTGGCGCTCCAGGCTGTATTCGGCGGCGGTAAAGTCGCCGCGTGGGCGGCTCGATCGTTGCTTCAAGGCAATTGAAACTGTGCCGTCCGCACCCTTCTATATGGCTGTTCATCCACCCGCATACTCCTCGGCAGTGGCCCATGCGCTGGTCGCGATTGTGAGATTCTCAGTCACGCACATTGTGTCTGATTATGTTACGGGCCAACTGCGGCAGTGCTCCGAGATCGACCAAGCTGCTGGTTGCATCCTCAAGCAGGAGGTCAGAGCTCAGGTACTGGTGAAACCTTTCCGACATGACGTTTTCCAGGCCCGGCAACGATTGACCCGCCACATCATCCGGTGTCTGTTGGGCGATGGTTCCCAGGGCTGCTTCAACGGATTGGCCTGAGGACTGGTCATCCACTTCCAGGAAGCCATCGTGCGGTGTCGCCTTGAACCCCATGCTTTTGAGCTTTAGCGAGAGGGTGGACGTTTTGATTGTTCCTGCCCAGGTGGACACTAAGGAACCTCGGTCTCCGGTGGCGCAGATGGACTGGCGATCAAGTCCCAAACGGTAGAACTCGGAACGCGCATCCTCCAGCAAATGGGCGGCAGTTCTGTCGAGATAGCCAGGCAAGCCATCACCAGAGAATACCGCTTTCATCTTCTCTATTACCCGATCATGCACCAAGCCACTGCCTCCGCCAAAGGGAGGAGGCCTACCCACCTGATCTTGAGTAACCTCGATCACCTTGTCCCGGCTGTGCACTGCGGTGATGCGCCAACGCCTTCCCGACAGAATGATCGTCATGTCAGGCACAAAAACTCTAGATGTAGGCAGCACCCCAACCTGTTTGCTGCCTGACAACACCCTGTAGTCCTCGGTTGTTTGGAACACCGCGTAGAAGCTGTAGTGCTCCACCAACTTCTCGCCCAGTGATCCCAAGAGTAGGTTTCCATCTGGGGCCTGTTCGATCAGCGCTATCTCGGCGGAGCCGATCTGCTTCAGCAGGCGCGTAAACTGGCTGATTGACACCTCCCTAAACGGCCCTTGCCCGCAAAGCGTTTCGTGAATCTGCTTTGCGGTAGTCCCCCCATGCTCGGCGATTACCGAGAGAATCTGGTGTGTAAGGGTGGACAGGTGAAGGGCCTGCGGAGCAGGGGGTTCGTACCACCGCTCTTTCAGCAACTCCACCATGGAGACTGACCGGACCAGATCAAGGTGCAGGCGGTCGATCGGATGAGAATCGGCATTCGTGTCTTTCTCAATGGCGTACATCCGCAGCACCGCTGGCTGGCCCCTGCGGCCCGATCGTCCCAATCTCTGCCGGAGAGACGACACCGAGAACGGCGGGCCTATCTGCGCTACACAGTCTATGTCACCGATGTCTATTCCCAGCTCCAGGGTTGAGGTACAGATGGCGGTGGCCGTTCTGCTGGTTTTGAGGCGACGTTCCACGTCCAGTCGATGCTCCCGGGAAAGGCTGGCGTGATGCGGCAGGAAATCCACTGGGACCTTCGCTTGCTCAGACATCTGTCGCAGGGCATCGGCGTACCACTCGACATTCCCCCGAGAGCCGGCAAAAACGAGATTTGGATTGCCCCGCAACCGCGAAAACAGGTGTTTAGCGACCGCTTTCTTCGATGCTTCACCATCTCCTTCGGCGCCTGTGCGGTAGCCACGGACTTGGACTCTCACTTCCCCTCCGTCCATTGCGCTCTCCAGCAGGTCCACAGCATCGGGGTCTCCCGGCCGGAGGTACTCTTTCACCGTGTCCATCTCGGTAAGAGTCGCCGATAATCCCACCCGCTGGATGCGGCGTCCGACTGCCAGCTCTAGGCGCGTGAGGAGCGAACGCAGGTGAATGCCCCGCTCGTTGTCCAGAAGGGCGTGGAGTTCGTCGATGATGATGGCGCGGGCACCTGTGAACAATGTGGGGACCTCCAGTCCGCGCAGCACAAAAAGCGCTTCCAGAGACTCCGGTGTGATCAACAGCACGCCCCGCGGGTCCCTGCGGGCACGGGATTTCGTCCCTTGAGATATGTCGCCGTGCCACGGATAGATCGGCAGCTCGGCACGTGCGCAAAGGTCTTCCATGCGACCCAGTTGGTCGTTAATCAGCGCTCTGAGGGGCGCCACGTACACCAGGTCGAACCCTCCCTCCCCAGGTGTGGCCAGGACGGACGATATTAGCGGCAAGAACGCGGCTTCCGTCTTGCCGCCGGCCGTGGGAGCGGCAATGACCAGGTCTCGGTCCCCTTTCAAGAGCGATAGGATCGCGCGTTCTTGAATGTCGCGGAGTTCGGTCCAGCCTTGGTCCCAAATCCAACGACGGACCGGCTCAGCCAGCAGGTCAAATGCCGAAGATGGATTATAGCTTGAATGAGACGAGGTCATCGTCCGCTCCCTCATCTCCTGCTCCGTCTTCGGCCATTCCGTTCCCTTCCAAGGCGATGTCTTCCTCGGGGTTCACAGAACCTATCAGCGCCTGCCACTGAGTGCCGGGGTTCTGAGCCAGGACCGACAGCATATTCACAAATTCTTTCACGGTGTTCCGAGGGGTTCTGAAGTAAGCGTCACCGATACGGCCAGAACAGTGGGACATGAAGGCGGTCAGCGCCTCGTCCGGCACAGCGGTTTCGTCGTCCTGCATGACCCTACGGATGTTGGCCAAAAGGACGTACATATCCTCCGGAGCCAGGTTGGCAAGCCGGATCACTGGACCTGACAGATCAACCATGCCATCGCGGGCGAAGGTGTTCTCAGCCAACCGTGACTGGAGGGCTTGATAGCTGTAGAGACCGCGGCGGGTGTCCATCAGGAATTCGGGCGTTCCGCCCATGATGAACCCAAGGTTTTGGGCGGTCCCCTGCAGCACGTCGTTCAAGATGCGGAGCAGCTGCTCGTAATTGGACTGGCGTGCCTGCGAAGAGACGATCTTGTAGAGGTTCACCATTTCGTCTAGAGAAACCAGCAGGCCCCGGTAGCCGGCTTCCCGTACGAAAAGCGAAAGCAGTTTCAGCTGATCGTAGATGCTCGCATCATCCACGATGGTGCGTACACCAAGGTCTCTGCGGGCGTCTGTCCTGGTGGCATATTCTCCCCGAAGCCATCGTAGGGCCGCTGATTTGAGGTCCTCGTTAGCGGTGTCGAACCCTTCCCAGTAGCGGGCAATGACGGTGGCGAAATCGTAACCACCGGTCATCTCCTGCAGGTGCGCCAGCTTCTTGATGATGACGTTTCCAACATCTTGCCCAGCATTGTCCGCCGTGCTGATGGCCTGAGTGGCAAATCGCTCCACCACTGAGGCCATGGCGCCTCCCTCCGGCCTGGTGCGCGTTGCGGTGTTGCGGGCCATTTCCGCATAAAGGGAACGTGCTTGTCCCCCCGTTCCATGGAGCCGGCGGTCGGGAGTGATGTCCGCCGATAGCACCACAAGTCCCTTTTCCAATCCTACTAGGCGGATCAAGTTCAGGAAGAAGGTTTTTCCGGAGCCATATTCCCCGATGACGAAGCGGATTGCCGAACCTCCCTCGCCGATGCGCTCGATGTCGCGTACCAGTTCTTCGGTTTCCCGGGCGCGCCCAACTTGAATGTGCTGCAGGCCGACCCTGGGCACCACGCCGGCGCGAAGCGCCTGGATGATGGTGTCACGCTCGTGGACTCTGATCCTTGAAGTCACCATTCGTCGTCACTCCGCGCCAACCGTGATTTCGGCCTTGATGTCCTGGTTAACTGTATATCCCTGGCCTTCTTCAATCAGTAGATCATCGAAGTGATCCAAAGACCATTCATTCAAGGCCTCGATGGCTCCGGCGGGCATCAACTGGAATTGGCGAGCCAGAGTTTCGTATTCACCCGCTTCCCAATGTGACCGCATCAGAAGCTCACCAAGGAATGCCGCATGCTTCGCGTCCAGACCAGCGAAGCCGTTGTCGGCATTTTCCAGAACTTCAGCCAGTTCCTCCTCGGGTTCCTCCCCTTGGAAGATTCCCCCCAAAATGGAACTGACGCGCTCCGTGTTGGCCATCACGGAGGCGACGCGTTCGGCGTTCAAGCTCACCGAGCCACCGTCATCCGGGCGAGGCGGGATTCCGAACCCCTGCTCCTGGCGGCTGGCGGGCAGAACGGGTACTGGTTCGTCCCCGGATGCGAGGGCGTGAAGCGCGGAATAGATGCCATCCTGCTCAAGACCCATGGCCCTGTAGAGCCGTTCAAGGGCACCCACTTCTTTGGTGCTGATAACACCGTCCGAAGCTGCCAGAGCCAGAGCGAACTGACCCAGCTCATGAGAGGTGTCATCTGGAACGTCTTTCAGATGCCGCCGGAACAGGGCCAGGTCCGGTGGGACGGTTATCATCCAATCGAGATTGGCCCGTAAGCGTGCTCGTTCAGTCCCGGACAACTCCTCAGCAGCGTCGACCATGGCGACAAGTTCCCCATGTTCCGTCGAGGCATATGCCTCATCCGCCTGGGCGATGAAACTTCCTATCGTGATGGCAACCAGGATGCTCTTGTATCGGCCGCTGACCTCATCCAATGCTGTTACCCCCTCGGGCAACTGGAAGAGCACCACGGGCTCACCGTACTTCGGGCTCCGCAACGCGAATCGTGGGTCGGGCGCCATTCCAACCGAAAGGCGCGCCAGGGCGTCGGCGGCATCGGTCAACCGACGCCTGGTGATCTTTTCGGGATGCGCGTTTTCCAGCCGTTGAATGACCTGAACTACTGACGTAAGACCACCAGCATCAATGATTTCCTCCGCCCAACGGCGTAAATCATCAACTTCCTTGCAGGGGAACAACGGCCAAAGCCGTTCCGGCAGCAGCGCGTGCGCCTCGATGGTGCCTCTTCCGTCAGAGTTGCGTCCGAGGAAACGACTGTATCTGTCCAATGCCTCAGTCGCTTCGTCCACGATCGTTTTCGCCACATTGAGCGGTTTGGATATTCGCGAGATATCGGGAACGTGCCCGATGTATTCATCAAGGTCCGATACAAAATCAGACGACGCTGCACGGTATTGGGCGCGAAGGGTTCGCTTGGGAACTGGTACTTTCAGGCCTTCCGGAAAACGTTCATCAAACAGCTTCCCGAAGAGTGCCCGAAATTCGGGAAATGCACGCGTTGCCGGTGTGCGCAGCGTATAGGCCGGGTGGGCGACATACCAGCCGAGAAGCCAGTCTGCGCCAATTGGCAGACCTTCTCTTGACATCCTACCAATCGTTACACGCAGGCTTAACGACAATTCATAGCCGCTCCTTTCGAAGCGGGGTGCGGTCCCACCCTCATCCCCCAGGGTGGCCTGAGCAGCATCCAAAAAGGTGCCCAAATAGCTTCTGACCGACCTGTTGTCTCCGTATATGAGGAGGAGTCGTTCCACCTCGGCAATCAGGAGGCGCTTTTCATCCTCGTCCGGTTTGTCTATGAAAAACCGTCGTTCGAGCCCGTAGAAATAGAGGAAGATATACCCGACACTGTATCGCTTGTCCGACCGACCGCTGGCCAGCCAGTCGAGATATGTTGCCCGTGCCTGCGGACTGATTCCCGAGTAGCTCGGCCAGTACGGCATACTCTCGCCGGAAAAATCATTGCCCGCATCCGTGACAGGAAGACCCGGATCTATGATCGGCCTGCTCATCTGCTCCCGGACGGCTTGACCTTGTTTTGAAGCCAAGTAAACCATCCCACCGATATCGCGGCCTGCCGCCACCGCGCTACTTCCAAGTGCAATCCATCTGACACCTTTGCTCCGGACCGGGCTGGTACCACCCGCCGACTCTACCGCGGTTTGATAAGGGATGTTGACCGCAGTCTCGTTGCCTTTATGTACCGGTGCGGCCGACGCTTCGGTAGATGTCTGAGGCGGTAAGGACGAAACGTCTGAAGCGTTATTTGTGCTGGCCGTGCCCTTTTTCCTCCGTCTCTGGAATAGTCGGAAGATGTTCAAAGTATCTCCGTCCTAGCAGTCTGCGGCAGATATGAGTTTGCGTAGTCGGTTGAACAGACATTTCCACTCCCTGGTTGCCCCAATGCAACTGGGAGCAGTGTCTGCGTCAGATGGTAAGCATTACGGGTCTGATCGCGATGGACGTAACAGTGCCTCATGGGGGTCCGGCTATGGAATCTGCGACGGCAAGGGCCATGTATAGGGCCCTTGCTTCTCACGCCATCTGAACTCCAAAGCTTTCTCAAGCACTGATCCCAACTGCGGTTTCCTCCTCCGTTACTCCGGAGAAATTAGTGATGACCACGTCGCCTGTAGGGAACGATGCAACGATGCGCAACTCCCCGCCGATCGATTCGATATAGGAACGCAGGCTCGATATATACATATCGGTCCGCTGTTCCATTTTCGCAACCGCTGGCTGGTTCACCTGCAGGCGATCCGCCAATTCCTGCTGGGTAAGCTCCATGGCCTTTCGCAGTTCGCGCAAGGGCATTTCCGCCAGCATCTCAGACTTCTTCGCTTCCACCCGCTGGCGACGCTCCGGCGTGAAATCCTTGGTTAGCTCCTGAAACTGATGGCGTCCACTCATGGGATGATGCCCTCCTCACCTAGCTCGTCGAGATGCTCGTCGTACAGCCTATCGGCTATCGGCACGTATTCCTCATAGAACCGGTCGTTTCCGGTTTTGATCCCCCCGATCAACAAGATAGACACTCGCCTGGGATCAAAGGCATAGAAGGTGCGTAGCGGTTCTCCATGGCTCTGAGTTCTCAGTTCTCTCATGTGACTGTGTCGAGAACCTTCGATACCTGACGAATGGGGGTACGGCAGTACGGGTCCACGATCCATCAGCAACTCCACCGATGCCGTCAGGTCATCCTGCTGTTCTTCACTCAGCGTATCCCACCACTCCTTGAACTGGTCCGTGTACTCGACCTGCCATGGCATGACGTTATTATATTCCTATCATGGAATGCCGGCAACGACCTGACTCCTCAGTGATGGCTCATCACACTTTGCTGCGCGATGCATCGTTTGTGGTCACGCTGCAAGCTAATCTGAGTCCAAGCCGACTCTCGATCCTCTCGTCAACAAGAAGCCAGACCCGATATTGGCGCTGGTAATCGGCGGAGATTACAACATCATCCGAGGTCAGTGCAAAATCGCCGCAAACAGGTCCTCTCTGGCGAAATCCAATGCGAGCGTCGGCCCAATGTACAGATCGATGCCCAGCGCACTGGCAATCGGAGCCATCACATCAGCGACGCTCTCCAGATCACACACCAACCGGCCCGGCAACTGGTCCGCCGTCTCCAGCAACTCCAGCATCGGTTCCTGTTTCTCCGTTGCCGACGGCACTGGCCCCAGCATCCGGACGGTCAGGATCAACTCGGAACTCCGCTCAACTGCCATGACCAGCGTGGGCAGGTAGGGCCGCTCGCCCCTCTGGTCCTGAACCCCCGTCGGAATATACGACGCCGTTACTTCCCACACCGCCGAGCCGGTTGGCGTCGATTGGCCGATCAACTGCAACCGTTCGACATCGGCTCGAACGTCTGCTACTGGCAGCACCGGCGGCAGCAGCAGTTCCCACTGGTCCCGCCATACGGAACCCCGCAGTTCCCGTACCAGAACCTCGCCGGGGTCCCGGCTAGCGTAAAGGTCGAATTCACCCTGTGCAATCCGTTGGGCAACGTCCCTAACGTTGTCCAGTGCAATGGTCAAGAAACGGGCTTCGTCGGAGTTGACGTACCAGGGCCAGTATCCCGGCCGGGCGCTGCGAAACAGTGGCCATCTGCCTCGGCCCCGATACCTCAGGCCCAGCTCGCGCATGCCCTTCCTTTCCTCATTTGCCAGCTCCTCACGGTCGCCCAACAGCGCGGTCAAGGCCAGGCCGCGTTCCAGTAACTCCACACCTTCAGGTTCCTCTTCCGCAGTCATGGTGGTGAGATAATTCAACAGCCCCCGGTCGCCCAGATACACGCCCAACCCGTAAGCCGTGCCGCCGTCCCCCAGCGCCACGCAGTAGCCTTTGTAATGACCCAATGGGTCGTTGACGACCAGCACGTCCTCGTTGGCCAACTGTTCCCATGGCCTGGCGTCGCAGTACAGCCGGAAGGCGGTATGCAGTTCTTGCCAGAGTTCCGGTGTCGGTGAAGCTCCCGTTAGTGCTGGGTTATAGTCCATAGCAGTTCCTGTCGAAGCGCGGCGTAGATCGCATTATGCCGAGCCCAAGGCAATAATTGAAACTGAGCAAGATTGTCAAAGGCGTCGGCAAAACTGACCTGCGTGTCCGTCGCCCTGAGCCGTTAAGGCTTGTTGATGCTTGTTTGGTTTGCCTAATCGCAGTTCCGTCAACCATTCGGATCGACTGATCCATTGGTGAGGCTCGATTACTGCCCAGACCGAACAGTAGTGTAGCACTGCTGGCGTCCGCAACGAATGTTACGCTTGATAGTGGGACGAATGCCGCTCTGAACCCGCGCTAAGCCTCCGGATCTAACCCAGAATTGCCCGGGTTACAAAGACTACCTCGGATGAGTCGCGACACACCGACCTGATATTCGGCGATACCTGAACTGCATGCCATTTCCAGGTACTCGGCAAGTCCCGATTGATGGAGTCTAATCACGGAGTATTCATGGCACTCCTAACCCCGAATCCACCGAAGGAGGGCGTCGGGTCAGCGACCTGAAGCGGTAAGAAGGTGCTCCCGTGCTTCTGGGATAATGGTTTTGAAACAGAAAACCGACCCCAGAGAAGGAGCACCCAACAGATGCTGCCACGCCACCACCCCGATCGCATCCGCATCGCCTTCGACGATCACCGCCTGGTGGCCAATGCCGGGCTGATCCTTCCTGCCACCCTGGCCCGGCGCCTGGGCCTGCCCGAACTGGTCCACAACCATCTCGACCTTGGCCGCGCCCCGGGCCGGGCGAACCCGGGCGACAAGATGATGACCCTGGTTGCGTCTGCGCTGGCTGGTGGCGACTGCATCGACGACGCCGACGTGTTGCGCACCGGTGGGACCGCCCGCGCCCTGGGCGGCACAGTCAAGGCGCCCTCCACCTTGGGCACCTTCCTGCGCAGCTTCCGGTGGGGCCATGTCCGCCAACTGGACCGGGTGAGCCGCGAGTTGCTGGCCCGGGCCTGGGCGGCTGGGGCCGGACCCAGCGACGCACCATTCACCATCGACCTCGATTCGACGATCTGCGAGACTTACGGACTGGCCAAGGAGGGCGCCCGCCACCACGGCTACACCGGCGCCCGGGGCTATCACCCGCTGCTGGCCGTCGCCGCCGGCACCGGCGACGTGCTGATGGCCCGGCTCAGGGAGGGCCGCGCCAATACCGCCCGCGGCGCCGCCCACTTCCTGCGTGAGACGGTGGGACGGGTTCGCTGCGGCGGGGCCAGGGGACAACTCACCATGCGGGCCGACAGCGGCTTCTATACCCACGCCGTGGTCGCCGTCTGCCGCCGGATGGATGTCCGCTTCTCCATCACCATCCGCCAGCACAAAAGCCTGCACAATCTCATCGAGGCGATACCCGAAGATGCCTGGACGCCGATTCCTTACTGGATGGACGGCGCCGCCGATGTGGCCGAAACCACCTACACCCCCTTCCAGAGCGAGCCGGATGCCGCGCCGGTGCGGCTCATCGTCCGGCGGGTGAAGCCGGCGCCCGGTTCTCAACTGGCTCTCTTCGCCACCTACAGCTATCACGGCTTCATCACCGACCGGGACGGAGAGACCCTGGAACTGGAGGCCGACCACCGCCGCCACGCCGAGATCGAGAATGCGATACGCGACCTCAAGTACGGCGTCGGGCTGAACCATCTCCCCTCGGGCCGCTTCGCTGCCAACGGCGCCTGGCTGGCGGTACAGGTGATGGCCCACAACCTGGCCCGCTGGACCGCCCGCATCGGCCTCGGTGAGCGGATCGTGACCACCAAGACCCTCCGGCGGCGGTTCTTCGCCCTGGCCGGACGGCTCACCCGCTCGGCACGCCGGATCACCCTGCATCTTCCCAAGCGCTGGCCCTGGGAGGAGCAGTTCAGCCGCGCCCTGGCCCGACTGCGAGCCATTCCACTCCCAGCCTGACGGCGCCCGTCCGCCACTGACCCGCCAGCCAACCCAACGTCCCCGCAAACTCGCGCCAGCCCAGTCCGCGAGCGCCTCTTGCCGTGTCCTATCCCGCCATCTCGCTCGCCACAGCCACTGCAGGCCGACATCGGCGCCCCCCAAAGCGCCTGCAGACCGCCGCCAACCTCCCATCTACCCGAATTCCAGCCCGGATTATCGCGCCTGTAACTCCCTCACCCCCTTCCGCTGTCCTCACGCCGTCCATCCCTGTCCATCGGTGGATTCGGGTTTATAGGCCGGATTTTGTGGCGCAAAATTTCGGTAATGTCTTCCGGCGTGCCCGCTTCCAAATCAACTACTATGTCGTAAGGGCCAAGGACTTCTTGGACGGATACGCCACCGATGGCGCGCAGTCGCTCAAGTACCTGCTGCGTTCTGGTGGGTTCCACGTTGATGAGTATATAGGGGACCGGCGACCAGTCCTCCTCGGGAATCGCCTCGATGAGGTTCCGCAGGCTTTGGTGCTGGCGGATGGTGATGGAGCAGCGGACATCCATCCGGCGGCAGACGGCGACCACGGCGTGGGTGTAGAAGCCGCTGTCGGCCCGCACCGTGAGTTGTCCCCTGGCCCCGGCGTAGCGCACCCGCCCCACCGTCTCACGCAGGAAGTGGGCGGCGCCGCGGGCGGTATTGGCGCGGCCCTCCCTGAGCCGGGCCATCAGCACGTCGCCGGTGCCGGCGGCGACGGCCAGCAGCGGGTGATAGCCCCGCTGGCCGGTGTAGCCGTGGTGGCGGGCGCCCTCCTTGGCTAGGCCGTAGGTCTCGCAGATGGTCGAATCGAGGTCGATGGTGAATGGTGCGTCGCTGGGTCCGGCCCCAGCCGCCCAGGCCCGGGCCAGCAACTCGCGGCTCACCCGGTCCAGTTGGCGGACCTGGCCCCACCTGAAGCTGCGCAGGAAAGTGCCCAGGGTGGAGGGCGCCTTGACTGTGCCGCCCAGGGCGCGGGCGGTCCCACCGGTGCGCAACACGTCGGCGTCGTCGATGCAGTCGCCACCGGCCAGAGTGGAAGCCACCAGCGTCATCATCTTGTCTCCGGTGTTGGCCCGGCCCGGCGCTTCGCCCAAGTCCAGGTGCTCCTGTACCAGTTGAGGAAGGCCGAGGTGCCGGGCCAGGGTAGCCGGAAGGAGCAGCCCAGCGTTGGCCACCAGGCGGGTGTCGTCGAAGGCGATTTGGATGCGGTCGGGGTGGTTGCGTGATAGCATCTGTTGGGTGCTCCTGTTTTGGGACCGGTTTTCTGTTCCAAAACCATTATCCCAGAGGCACAGGAGCACTTTCTGGCCTCTTCAGGACCCCGCTACACGCCCTCCTTCGGTGGATTGGGGTACAGGTTGGGCAGCATTATCGTCCTCCGCCATCGGCATCGCCCAGGTGGCGGCTGGCCAGGTTCCGGTTGTAGGCGAAGATGAAGCCCTCGGAAAGGCCGGACACGCCGACCTGGTCGTGGGCGTACTCCTTCAGCCGGAGCACGGCGTCCCGGGCGATCTCGACTGCGGACCAGACCCCGAGGCCCGGGTTGTCGCCCTGGAGCCGGAGCCGGACCTCCGGCAGCTCCAGGACCTGGTCAACGATCGCCTGATGATCGGTGAGATCGGTGGCGGTCCCGTCCAGGGCGACGATCGCTGCCCTGGCCATGTTCGTGGCCGCCTGCCGGACGACGGCTCCAGTGTTCCCGCCGTCGAAGGCCCCGCGGGCTTCCCACACCTCAACCTCGAAAAGGCCCTTCCCCTTTCCGGCGATGTAGCCGCGCTGGTAGCAGTCGCACCCGGGCGTCCCGGCGTCCCATGGGTGCAGTCTGCATTGTCCAGCGGACCGTTCACGGGGCGGTCGGGTTGGTAATCCGTCGTTGTAATACTAGTACCGCGTCCGGCTATTTTTGACAAATATAAGAAAGTATATAATTGAGGCATTCTTTGATTGTGGGGAGGCGTGGGGAATGCCGGCCAAGCTATACCGAGTGAACTTGACCCAAGATGAGCGGGAACATTTGCTGGGTATCACCCGGCGCGGCCAATCCTCGGGGCGTAAAGTGAAGCGGTGCCTCATTTTGTGCAAGGCCGATGAAGGCCTTACCGACCAGCAGGTGGCCGAAGCTCTGCTGGTCGGCCCCTCCACGGTCGGCCGGGTGCGGCAGCGCTTCGTAGAAGGCGGGTTGAAGCGCGCCCTTGAGGACCTGCCGCGGCCGGGACAACGGCGCAAACTAGATGGAAAGCAGGAAGCCCACCTGGTGGCCGTGGCCTGCAGCGCAGCCCCGGAAGGGCACACCCGCTGGACCTTGCGATTGCTGGCCGACCAGGCGGTGAAGCTGGAGTTGACCGACTCCATCTCCCGGGAGACGGTCAGGCAGGTGCTGAAAAAAACGAACTCAAGCCGTGGCGGAAGAAGGAGTGGTGCATCCCCAAGGTGAGCGCCGAGTTCGTGGCCCGCATGGAGGACGTGCTGGACCTCTATGCGGAACCCTATGACCCCCAGCGGCCCGTAGTCTGTTTCGACGAGACCTCCAAGCAGTTGGTGGCCGAGAAGCGGGCGCCCATCCCGGCCAAGGCGGGCCGGCGGGAGCGGTTTGATTACGAGTACCAGCGCAACGGGACCCGGAACTTGTTCATGACCTGTGAGCCGCTGGCGGGCTGGAGGCATGTGGCAGTGACCGAGCGTCGCACCATGACCGACTTCGCCCATCAGATGCGCTGGCTGGGGGATGCTGCTTACCCCGAGGCGGAGAGGATCCGAGTGGTGCTGGACAACCTGAACACCCATAGACCCGCCTCCCTGTACGAGGCCTTCGAGCCAAAGGAAGCCAGACGGGTGATCCAACGGCTGGAGTTTCACTATACTCCCAAACATGGGAGCTGGCTCAACATGGCGGAGATCGAGTTCAGCGTCTTCAGCAACCAATGTTTGAATCGCCGCATTGAAGATGAAGTGTCGCTTAAGCGCGAAATCGCGGCATTGGAGATCGAGCGTAATCAGGCTGAGGCAACCATCGACTGGAGCTTCTCCACCACCGATGCCCGGCATAAGCTTCGCCGTATCTATCCATCGGTTTCACCCTGACGCGGTACTAGTGGCCCGAGGTTCTGCCAGCCCGGGTATCAATGTCCTCCAGTTAACGCTGGCATTGAAAAGGCGTTGAACGTCCCGAAGTCGTACCGGTATCAGGATCCAAGCAGCAGGGCCGGGTTCCTGTCCGGGGTTTCCACGCCGCATGAATCCCCTGCCAACTGCAACAGAATCAGTATTTCTCGCTCTTCCAATGCCTTTCTGCACGACAACAGGATGTAGTAAAATATTTAGCGATGCAAACATTTAGATATTTGATTAGTTAGACATTCTTACATCAAAACATATGAAACGAAATGCAGGTGAGATATGATTGTCGCAGTGGTCGGCGAGAAGGGGGGAACCGGCAAGACCACAGTTGCGGTGCATCTGGCCGGCTGGCGAGTGAGCGCTGGCAGAGACGTGATGCTGGTTGACGCCGACCGGCAGGGTAGTTCCAGCCTTTGGGTCGAGTCAAGGCACGAGCATAAGCGTGAAGCGCCGGCTGCGGTGCAGAAGTTTGACGGCGGGCTGCGACGCGCGATCACAGATCTGGCACGTCGATACGACGATATCATAGTCGATATAGGGTCGGGCGACGGTCCAGCGATTGAAAATGTTCTGCGTGTTGCTGATGCTGCCATCGTGCCGGTGCAACCCAACGGCCTGGACATCTGGACGGTGGGGTTGCTGGACGAGCTGACGGGTGATGCCCTTCAAGTCAATGACCACTTGGTGGTCAGGGCGGTGCTGAACCGCGCTTCGCCTCATCATGCCAGCCGCGACCTTGACGCAGCCATGTCAGCACTGCAGGGCTGCCGCGACATCAAGGTGTCAGATTTGGTAATTCGTGAGCGCTCATCAATCAGGCGAGCGGTGCCGGCAGGTCTGCTGGTGAACGAATACCGGCCGCGGGACCCGAAAGGTTCAGAGGAGATTGCCGCAGTCTACCAGTTGGTATTCTCAGAAGAGTTGCCGAAGGATAAACTATTATGAATATGGACATCAGGCTAAGAGACAGTAGAAACAAGACACCCCGACAATCCGCAAGTGGACCGGGCACTCGCCCTGGTCCCAAGCCAACTGTGGACGCAGATAGCGATAGCTACCGGCTGGTCAGTGTCAGGATGTCGGATGAGTTCTCGGCTCAGCTGAAGTTGGCCGCAACCCTGTCGGGTGTTACGCAACGAGAGTTTATCATCCGAGCACTGCAGCCCGCTGTGGACCAGATACTCAGGGAGCACAACCTCGGCTTGGGGGCTGCGACGGGTTAACGACACATCCGAGGAGAGGCTCAGGCTCACGCCGCTGCCTAACTGAGGGACGGCTAGTGCCCCAACCATGATATGCGGGCCTGCCGCTGATGCTCTTCTATCATCCGAGAGGCGGTCTAAGTTGCCGGACTGGGTCACCGGTTCAATCGGCAGTAGTCAGGCCAAACCTTGGGCTGAATTTGCAGTGATCGGGTTTGCGCCCAATCTGCTGGCGTCGATGAGGAGTTATGATGCCCCGTCATGCCATGCTAACCCCGGCGGCAATCTCCGCCAACAACCGAGGGGCCGCGTCACCACGTCCTGGGGGAGCGTCCACCGGAATGCCGGGCTCGGTCGTCCGGACCGTACCTCCATCCGCCGGTGCCGGTTCAGACCCACCGGCTTACTCCGCATCCATTAAAGCCACGATTTCGCTGGCTGAGTTCGTGCGCATGAAATAGGGCTTTGCCCCGTGGTAGCGCAGCACCTGCTCCAGTACCCAGTTCTCTTCGTTCCGCTGTTCCTCCGGCATCCGGGAGTTCTGGAGGACTGTACGGACGTAGGGGTCCATGTGTTCGGGCAGCATGGCCGTTATTACCATCGGATATCCCTGTGGGTAGCAGGTGACCGTCACATCCATGCCAGCGAGCTTCGGGAGAATCGGCGACAACCCCATCCATTCGGGGTCGCGGCTCAGAACGGCGAACTCAGCCAGGGTCTCGTCCAAGCCGTTCTCCGTAAGTATGATCAACCCAATGTGCCATGCGAATATCTCCTCGCTCAGCGCCCTGATGAATTTCGTGGTGCTGAGGTCGAGCAGGTCGCTTTCCAGACCGGGGCAAACGACTTGAGGATATTTTGTGCATTCCCACGCGCATGCCACCATGCCCATGACGACCAAGGCATCATCGCTCAGCCGGGGCGGCGACTCGTCCATGAACTCTTGATAGTTGGCCATCATCCGGTCATAAGCCTGGAGAGCAGCCAGGTACCTGACCCCGTCGGGGCAGGCGGGCCAGTCCCTGGGGGGCCATTCTCCCGGGCCCTGGATCAGAGAGAGTTCCGCTGGACCCATATTACTGCTCCTTCGGAGGGCGGCTAAACCAAGTGCTTCGGCTCCCGCTTCATGAAGTCGTCCAGCAGGATGAAGGAGTCCTGGTGCGTTGTCTTCCGGTCTACCCTCGTGATACAGAGGCCTTGTATCCCTCATCGGTGAGGCCAATGCCCATGCTCCTCGGCTTGCACGTCATGGACATGGAATGTCCGAACCCGTCTTCAACTCCGATGGCCGGTGTTTGTGCGGCCATGTAAGCATGGTAGAGCAGGGGCCCGCGTTCGTGCAACTCTCGAGGGATTCTCCTTCACGCCTGCGTCCGCAGGGCGAGGTGGTCTGGATCCCGGGGGCTCGGCCCCGTCCTCGGTTATTTGGAGTCCCACCGGGGCCGGAGACGGATAATCGCATCCACACAAGTGTCCATAAAGGGAAAACACCATGGCAAGCCGACTGATGTATGGTTGGATCCGAAGCGACGGCGATTCGGAGAGATGGCCAGGGAGAAGGGAGTTCCCATCTCCGACGAAATGCGCCGTCTGATTGACGACGCTTGCGAAAGCATCCTGAACGAGCGGCGGAGGCAGGCCATCGAGCAGCTGATCAGCCTGGGGTGGAGGCGGCCCATGATCCCGGCGCAGACACCAACTTCGACGGCCTGCCTGGGATCACCCGCATGGACCCCATCCTAATCTTGGTTATATATAACCATTTAGATATAACGTCAGCTAGACATTAAGATAGCGTGTCTTGATCGTCATGACTGGATAGTCTGATACCCACAACACACCGTCTGCCCTTCCGGCAATCGCCAACAGGTCCTGGTGGAATGCTATTCCCGTCTATATGGACGTTTGCCTGAACAGCTTCGGCCCAGCAAACGGTTTTCAGCTTACCCATAAGCTGGACTTTGTACTTTTAGGCGGCGTAGGCCAGCGAGTCTATGAGCCGGTTGAACAGTGGCGTCGGGACTTTTGTGATTTCAGGTTCGTCCTCCGACATGGAAAAACTCATGGAGGCCTGCCACAGGTCCCTGCGGACCAGGGCGATAGCATCGGCAAACGTGGGGAGCGGCTTGGCATACCAAGCGGCTGGACGGGGAATGGCCGGGCCTTCTGGCTGCGACAGGTGGCTGGCCAAGGATATCCAGGAGAAAAGCCCAAGGAGAGCCGGTGTCGTACGGGCAATGGCGCGGTCAGACCACTGGCGCTGCGTCTCCACTCCCAAATGAGCGCGCACCTCTTGGAAAGTCACCTCCAGTTGCCAGCGCAACACGAACCACTCCACGATCTGGACCCGGGTAGCGGCAAGGTCGGTGGACAACAGTGCCTGGGGACGGAATTGCCCCAAGGGGTCTCGAATCAGCACCCATCGAATGGGTACGGGCGGCTTCCCCGAGTGGTACCAGAGGGCGGTTTGAGAAGCGAATTCCACAGTCCGGGTAGTACCGTCATACCAAGCCACCGATGCCTCGTCCCAACATGTATCCGGAGAGTCCAGGAGTTCCCTCAGCTTGGGCAGACGCTTACCCTTGACCCTGGGGCGCCCATTCTGACCCGGCCGGCGAGGCGGCGCCGGCTCATAGAGCGCAGCATCCAGCCGCAATCTGGTGATGACCGTAACCGGTTGAGCCAACGACTGGCAGAAGTGGAGCAATTCCAAGACGGCGTAGCTGCTGTCCGCCACCAGCACCAGCGGCCGGCGGGGCAGCCACCGGCGCAGTTGGAGGATAATCTGGCGGGCCCAATCGGTGAGCTTCTTGGGAGTCTGTAAGCGGCGGAGTTAAAGTGGACCACGCGGGCGGATCGACTGACTGATTTGGGGCGGTTGAAAAATGCACCGTCTGCCGCCATCCATAGGTTGGAAGTAGAACTTATGGATGGTGGGATGGATGTTCCAGGTGGACGTGCACCTGCGGGTCCGACGAGGGGTGATGGTGGAGGGGATGAGCATTCGGGAAGCCTCCCGGGTGTTCGGTTTGCACCGGGACACGGTGCGCAAGATGCTGGCCTACTCGGCGCCGCCGGGCTACCGGCGGCAGACTTCTCCCCGGCGCCCCAAGCTGGAGCCCTACACCGGCGTCATCGACCGCATCCTGGATGATGATCACCGGGTCCCCAGAAAGCAGCGCCACACGGCCCAGCGCATCTTTGAGCGGCTCAGGGACGAGTACGGGTTCGGTGGGGGATACACCACGGTCAAGGACTACGTGAGGGAGCATCGGCGGCGGACGCAGGAAATGTTCGTGCCGCTCTCCCACGCGCCGGGCCACGCCCAGTGCGACTTCGGCGAGGCTCTGGTCGTAATCGGCGGAGTACAACAGAAGGCCCACTACTTTGTCCTGGACCTGCCCCACAGCGACGGATGCTTCATCAAGGCCTACCCGGCGGAGACCACCGAGGCCTTCCTGGACGGCCACGTCTCGGCCTTTGCCTTCCTGGGCGGGGCGCCCCAGAGCATCCTCTACGACAACACCAAGCTGGCGGTGGCCCGGATCCTGGGGGACGGCCGGAGGAAGCGCACCCGGGCCTTTACCGAGCTCCAGTCCCACTACCTGTTCGAGGACCGGTTCGGCCGCCCTGGGAAGGGCAACGACAAGGGGAAAGTCGAAGGCATGGTGGGCTACGTGCGGCGGAACTTTCTGGCGCCCATACCGTCCTTCGAGAGCTTCACCGCGCTGAACGCCCACCTGGAGGGGCGCTGCCTGGAACGGATGGACGCCAGGCTCCGGGGCCACACCGAGACCATCGGCCAGCGGATGGAGCGGGACCTGGAGGCCCTGCTGCCCCTGACTGCCGTGCCCTACGACGCGTGCGACAAGCAGGCGGGCCGGGTGAGTTCCCTGTCGTTGGTGCGGCACCGGACCAACGACTACTCGGCGCCGGTGGCCTACGGGCGCCGGGACGTGCTGGTGCGAGGCTATGTGGATGAGGTGGTCATCAGCTGCGGCTCGGAGATCATCGCCCGGCACCCCCGCTCCTATGAGAGAGACGACTTCGTCTACGATCCCATCCACTACCTGCCTCTCCTGGAGCAGAAGACCGGCGCCCTGGACCAGGCGGCTCCGCTGCAGGGGTGGGACCTGCCCGAGGAGTTCGGCACACTGCGCCGGTTGCTGGAGTCCCGGATGGGACGCAGGGGCAAGCGGGAATTCGTGCAGGTGCTGAGACTGCTGGAGACCTTCTCCGGGCAGGAGGTGCATGCCGCGGTGAAAGATGCCCTCCGCCTGGGAGCTCTCAGCTTCGATGCGGTAAAGCACCTGGTGATGTGCCGGCTGGAGGGACGGCCTCCCCGCCTCGACCTGGAGCTCTACCCCTACCTGCCCAGGGTGCGGGTCAGCACCACCTGCGCGGGAGACTACATGACCCTGCTGTCGGGAAAGGCCGCATGAACGACCGTCCCACGCTGCTGCTGGAACACCACCTGAAGGAGTTGAAGCTGCCCAGCTTTCTCCGTGAGTACGGAAAGCTGGCCGCCCTGTGCGCCGCCGAGGGAGTGGACCATCCCAGCTACCTGCTCCGGCTGGCCGAACTGGAACTCATCGAGCGCCACCAGCGCATGGTGCAGCGCCGGATCAGAGCGGCGCGATTCCCCGCCGTCAAGAGTCTGGACACCTTCGACCTCCTGGCCATCCCCTCGGTGAACAAGGTCCTGGTGGCAGAACTGGCCCGCTGCGAATACATCCAGCGCCGGGAGAATGTCATCGCTGTCGGCAACAGCGGCGCCGGCAAGACCCATGTCGCCCTGGGGTTGGGCCTGCCCGCCTGTCAGCGGGGGATGTCGGTGGGCTTCACCACCGCCGCCGCCCTGGTCCACGAACTGATGGAGGCCCGGGACGAGAGACGCCTGCTCAACCTCCAGCGGCAGATGTCCCGCCTCGGCCTGCTGATCATCGACGAACTGGGCTTCGTGCCCCTGTCCCCCACCGGCGCGGAACTGCTCTTCGAAGTCTTCAGCCAGCGCTACGAGCGGGGCTCCATCCTGGTCACCACCAACCTCCCCTTCGACGAGTGGACCCAGGTCTTCGGGTCTGAGCGCCTCACCGGAGCGCTGCTGGACCGGCTCACCCACCACGTCCACATCCTGGAGATGAACGGCGACAGCTACCGCCTCAAGCACAGCCGGCAGAATGCCCCATCCCAGGCCTCGGAAGAACCGGAAGACTCCTAAACCAAAGCCAAGGTGAAATGCGCAGACGGATAGGGTAAATTGGGGGGAATCTGGGTTAGCTGGTCTCAGGAGTTGCGAGGGGTTGATGATGGGCGTGAGAGAGATAGACTGGTCTCTGGAACAATGGCAGATGGGAGTGAAGGACTTGCGGAGGCGGATGGTTCTGGCGCCCACGCCCCGGGAGCGGGAGCGATGGTACGCCATGCTGCTGCTGGCCCAGGGCTTGACAGCAGCAGCCACGGCGGAGGCGCTGGAGCGGGACCCGCACACTATCGGACGGTGGGCCGCCGCCTTCGGCGAGGGCGGTCCCGCAGCTTTGATTTTCGAGCAGACTGGGGGTTCCCCCCCGCCCTTGACCAATCGCAGCAGGAGGAGTTGAAAGGGGTGGTGCAGCAACCGCCAGCCACGTCGGGTATCGAATTGGCCAACTGGTATTGGAAGGTGGTTCGGCAGTATGTCTCGGAGCGCTGCGGCGTCAGCTTGAGCCGCAGCAGCTGCCTGAATTACCTGCACCGCTTGGGATTCGCCTTCAAGCGCCCCAAGAAGCGCCTGCTCAAGGCAGATGCGGAGAAGCGGGAGGCCTTCGTGGTGGAGTATGCCGCCCTGAGGGAGGAGGCTGGGCGGACCAGAGCCAGGATATTGTTCGCTGACGAGGCCCACTTCCGGGCGGACGCCGAACTGCGGGGCAAGTGGGTGTTGAGGGGAGAGCCGGCCCTGGTGGACTCGACCAGCCCCAGGTACGGGGAGAAGGCCAGCTACTATTCGGCGGTGTGCCTGGAGACGGGCGAGGTCGATTGGATGGAACTGGATGGCAACAGCAACTCTGGAACCTCGGTTGCCTTCCTGAGGCAACTGAGGGAGAGGCATTCCGGGCCTTTGAACGTGATCTGGGACAACGCGCCGGCCCATCGTGGAGAGGCGATGCGGGAGTACCTGCGTACGCCTGGCCTGGGTATTAGGCTGGTGAACCTGCCGGGCTACAGCCCGGACTTCAACGCCGATGAGGCAATCTGGGGCTGGGCGAGAGAGGAGGCCACTGGCAATCTGTGCCTGGGAAGCAAGGAGGTGGTGGAGGAGAGGGTCGGCAAATTCCTGTCCGGTCTGACTACCCGGAAAGACGAAGTGAAACGGCGCTGCCGGACTGTCCTGCAGTCAAGGGCCGAAACATTCCTGCGAGACTCCCGGCCCGACTCCCAACACTCAGCAAATGCACATCCCACCTTGGCTTTGGTTTAGCTATCTCCTCCTGTCCCTGAAGGATCCCCCTGCTTGCTACTCCCCCTGGACTCCCTTGTCATCGCACCAGTGGGACAATTTCTCTCCGCCGCAGTGGTACACCTTGTCGACGCCCTTGACAGGAGTCCTTCCCTTTCTCCGGTAATATCGTTGGTAATATCGTTCCGAAGGGGCCAGGGCCGTCAGAAAAGGCAACGCCCAAGTCCGGCCGGTCCAGGGTATAGCAGTCAGCCACATCAAGCTGATCCAGCGCAGGCCGCTGGCCTTGACGAAATGACCCCCGCTGGAGCGCACCGCGTCCCGGTAGATTCCCTTGGCTTTGATCCGCCGGCCCCGCCGCCGCTCCAGGGTTTCGTCTATCCCGAACACCAAGGGACCACACCCTTGGTCCAGGTGTCGGAGCAAAAGCCGCAGCAGGGTCCGGCCCAATTGGAGGGGCGACCACGCCGCCCGGTTGAGGACGTGATGGTATTGGGCAAAGCTCCGTTCATGGCTCAGTCCCATCACACGCAACGCGGAGGTCACGGTCCGCTTGCCAGGGGACAGAATGGCGCCGACCAGAAGCAGCTGGGATTTCAGCCAGTCCTGCGTTGAAACAGCACCGAAAAGGGCGTGAGCAGAGATACAATGGCATCGGGCAGGGTGAGCATGACTTGTCCTTTCACAAGGGGTAGACCAAGCCAGCTTACCCTGCCTTTATATTTTGTCTAGTTTTTGTACAAAGTCCAGATAAGAACCTGTTTACAATCTCTTCAGGATTAGCGCCGCGAAGGCAAGCACCACCATTTGCAGGCTGGTATTGAGCTTTCTTTCGCAGTTCTTCCAGAGTCGGCGGCACTTTTCCAGCCAGGCGAAAGACCGCTCCACCACCCACCTCTTCGGCAGCGCCACGAAGGTGTGCATCTCATTGCGTTTCACCACCTCCACCGACGCTCCCAGCAGGCTCTGCACCCCAGCGGCAAAGGGCTCCCCAGTGTAACCCCCGTCCACCAGCACGTTCTGCACCAAGCTGAGGCCGTCCCGCCGCTGGTCAAACATCGCCAAAGCCCCAGCCCGGTCGGTGACGTTCGCGGTAGTCATCTGGATCGCATGGGGCAATCCTTGAGTATCCACCGCGATGTGGCGCTTGATTCCAGACACCTTCTTCCCAGCGTCATAGCCCTTCTGCTCGGCGCTGTCCGTGTTCTTGACGCTCTGGGAGTCCACGATGCAGAAGCTGGTCTGCTCTTTCCGGCCATTGCTTCTCCGGGCCGCGCCAACCATTTTTTTAAGACCTGCTCCAGAATGGAATCCTGCTCCTGGTCGGGCCGCTCACTCCATTGCCGGAAATACTTGTAGCAAGTGCGCCAATTGGGGAAGTCCGCGGGCAGCATTCGCCACTGGCAGCCGCTTTTCAGGAGATACAACACCCCGCAGAAAACGTCGTACAAGTCCACGGTGCGGGGCTTGGTCCGGCGGCGGGCCGACTCCAAATCCGGCAGAATCCGGGCAAATTGCTCTCGGCTGATGTCGCTCTGGGATAGGAATGAGACATGATTACCCCTCCCTTGGTAATAGTCTCAACTTATCATATTTTAGAGATCGTAAACAGGTTCTTAGAGATTAGAACCACGACACCCTATGGATGTGTACTCACGCTCGGTCAGACTCTGCTCGCGCAATGGTCAAGCGTCCCCCGGCCACACCAGACACCCGGCAAAGATGCCGGGGCAGGACGGATTCGGCGGGTGTCAGACCCCTGTCAGCAATAATTTATCAGGGGAAACGGCCCGAGGACGGTAAATCGGACTACCACACGCTGACATCACTTGGTATAATCCGCACATCACATAATGTCGGCATAAAAGTAGAACAGCCCACCGGTTCCACTCCGGCAGGCTGCTCGAAAAATGCCGGGCCCCGCCGCAAATTCTCAGTCAGCGGCTGAGCCATCGCATAGCAGAAAGGAGCCTGCCATGCCCACTAATGTTAACGTATTTGCGCCGCATTCTCAAGACTTTTCGACCTCAGGTTCCATCACCATACCCATCGGCTTGGACGCCATCGTGAACTGGGCCAACAATACAGGCCCTCGCATGAACATCACCACCCGAGCCGTCCTCATTGCCATCGCACGCTATGCCAACTCCGACGGCATCGCCTGGCCCTCACATAAAACAATTGCCGAAGCCATCGACGCCGCCGGAACCTCCACCATCAAAGTCGCCATCCAACACCTTACCGCCCTCAACCTAGTCTCCGT